>CAZAOR010000290.1:0-6201 GCA_964486805.1 uncultured Sediminibacterium sp.
TCCAGGGCCGACAGGGAATAATTGCTGCTGTAATAGAGATCCTTGGCGGTGTGTACGCCATACGCTGCGAAATAAGTTGAAGCGGTTTGGGTATAGCACCGGTAAAATGGCGCTACGGAAAAGAAGGAGTTGAACTTGACCGGCACTTCTAACTCGGCCGTATGGGATATGATGCCCCAGTCATCCGTATAAAACCGGTAATAGGTCCGGAAAACAATATGGTCCCCCATAAAATAATTGAACCGCAGTCCGACCGGTAATTTTACACGTGAAGCAGGCAGGTTTTCGACATGGTCGGTGCCATCATTAAAATATACCCGGTGAAAGGGTAATCCCAGATAACCATTCTGTGCAACGGCATCTACTGAAATACTGGCCTGCATCCGGGCATTGATCACATGCGAAAGGCTCAGGGAAGCAGTATAGGTATTGCGCGGACTAGAGGGTATCTGCACTTTATTTTCCCCGCCCCCACCCAGGGTGACGGTGCGTCCGCTGGCCGTGGTATACGTTGTTCCGCTCGAACTGACGATCGTGGTTTGCGGGATCAGTTCAGACGGGTATATCAGCTTCACCTTGTCGAAATAAGCGCTCAGCTTACCATCCAGTTCGGTATTATTACCGAACTTATGGATCATGTGCATGTCCAGTCCGAAAGATTTGTAGTTATATTCCGTGGAATAATAAACCCCGAAACCGAATGCATTCCCCTTGCTGTTTTCGATCGTCCAGTCAACCGAAGGATACAAACGCGTACCCCCCGTTTTGGATGCCCCGGTTTTGGATACATAAGCAGCCGATGCGGAAGTGTGGTGATCAAAACCCAAACCCAGGTTCAGGGTATGCTTGTTGTTACGCTGATCCCAGCCTACGAACTTGAGTTCAAGACCATTGGAAAGATCCGTGACATGTTCATCCCCGATACCACCCGTTATCGCCGAATGGTTCCCCTCCTGCGCATAATAACTGGAGACCAGGTTGATCTCATCCAGCTTCAGGGGCTTCGGCATGTATATCGTGTCGGGGTTTCTGGATTGCGAAAAAGCATGCAGGAAAAACAGGACGATGCCGACCAGTGTGAGACTTAATTTACGCATGTATTTTACTTGGGGGTATTAAAATCAGTTACAGCCACAACCGCCGCCGGTTTTACCGCCATTGGCGCCGGCAGATCCTTCGCGATAGGTTTGGAAATTCAGCTCATTCTTCTGGCTGGCCCTGCTGCTTAATGCCATGTCCGCATCATTGATCCGGCTCTTCTGGTATTCCTTTACGTTCACACAGGAAGTAAGGGCACCGGTAATCAGTACCAGTACCAGCAACAGGGGGAAATGTTTCTTTTTCATGGGGGTCTTTATGTAAAATGAATATGCTGACTGGTATAAATAATATCCCGGTCATCAATAATAATTGCTTCAATATCTTTCATCTGGTTGATCATATATAATCCGGCTTCCATACCCATGATCATAACAGGAGTCGCCATCGCATCAGCGATTTCGGCATTGGGTGAAATGATCGTAACGCTTTTGATACCCCGAACCGGCAGTCCGGTCTTGGGATTGATGGTGTGGGAATATTTAACGCCATCCACCAGGATATATTTCTCATAATTACCCGATGTAGCTACCGCCATATCCGTCACATTCATATAAGAAAATACCCGGTCCCGTAGATTGGGATTTACAATACCGATCGTCCAGGGACTGCCATCCGGCTGGGTTCCCCAGGTAGTGAGATCACCGGAAGCATTGACAATTCCCGCGCTGACTCCACGGGCTTTCAATAACTGCCTGGCCCTTTCCGCAGCATATCCCTTCCCGATCCCCCCAAAACCGATGCGCATGCCTTTTTCACGCAGGTAAACCGTTTTGGCAGATTCATCCAGGATGATATTCCGGTAATTGATCAACCGTACCATTTTCCGGGCAGTTGCCGCATCCGGCAGGCGGGTCATAGCGGTATCGAAATTCCAGAGGCTTTTGTCAACGGAACCATAACTGAGATCAAATGCGCCCTGTGTAATCGCAGAAATCCGCTGACTACGCTGTATCAGCCGGAATGTTTCTTCACTGACAGGCACAGGTTCAATCCCCGCCGCCGCATTGATCCGGCTGGTTTCACTGGTTTCCTGGAAAGTGCTCAGCAGCCGCTCTATCCGGCTTATTTCCTTTACGGCAACATCTATTTCATGGTCTGCCCATTCCATGCTCTCGCCCACGACACTGATCTCAAAATGATTGCCCATGAGCTTCATGCCCCGCTTGAATATCTGCAATGCCGTATCAGACTGTACGCTCTCAATCATGTTTAAACACTAATCTAATAAGGAGCAGAAAAACCAATCTTTTGTTGCCTGTCATTTTTCTTTTCAGCACATTTTAAGGTCCGGGTACCGAATCAATATAAAAATTCCGGATATTACCCTTCCTGCCAGCGCTTGATTGAGGGAAGAACTGGTTAGTACAGGAGCTGCTTTGAGCAGTTTTCCGGAAAGGGGGCTACCTTGCGACTCATGTCATCTGCAGCATCCATCCTGACTGTCAAGGGCCTTCAAAAAGCTTATGGGGATACACCGGCACTGGTTCTTCCCGATCTCAGCATTGTAACGGGTTCCCGGACAGCCATCATTGGGGAAACCGGCTCCGGCAAAACAACCCTCCTGAAATTAATTGCCGGATTGGAACAACCGGATGCCGGAGTGATTTACCTGGATGGAAAGCCGATTCCCCGTCCTTCAGAAACCCTGATTCCCGGCCACCCGGCTATCGGGTTTTTGTCGCAATACTTTGAACTGCGGAATAATTACCGGGTTGCCGAATGGCTCGAAATGGCTCCCAACTGGGACCCGGCCTATGCACAGCCAGTTTATGCACTTTGCCGGATCGCCCACCTGCTCCGGCGCAAAACAGACCAGGTTTCCGGTGGTGAGAGGCAGCGGATTGCCCTGGCCCGCTTACTGTTGGCGCGTCCCCGCATTTTACTCCTGGACGAACCCTTTTCCAACCTGGATCCTGCACATACCATTTTACTGAAAACAGTATTAGCCGAGATCCAACAGGCAGAAGGGATCACCTGCCTGCTGAGTTCGCATATGCCGGCAGACAGCCTGGCCTGGGCCGGCAGGCTTCTGGTTTTGCGCAAGGGGCAAATAATACAGGATGGAGAACCGGAAACCATTTATTATAAGCCGGCGCATGCTTACACGGCTTCCCTGCTCGGGCCTTACCAACTCATCAGGAGTGACCAACTGGCTACTTTGTTTTTGTCGACCCCCTTGTCCCGAATCGGACAGGAACAGGCTTTATTTATCAGGCCGCAGCAATGGCATATCACAGCGGCAAAACGTGTTACCGGCTTCCTGGTGCAATCTGTCAGGTTCCTGGGTACGCACTATGAACTGGAAGTAGAAGGCCCCGGCATTTTACTGACAGCCTACACCAGCCATCCGGGATTTACGGCCGGTGATGCCGTTTCTGTCAGTATTGCACCTGGCGCCGACTGGCTGGTTGACCCGGTCACCTTTCTGCAATAACAGGAGAACCTTGGTGGCGGCCTTCCCGGCTGACAGGAATATGACCCAACAGACAGCGGATTTGCGTAATTTCATGTCCTGAAAGAAACCTGCGCCTTTTTCTCAGGCATGATATTATGATAAAAGAATTGATCGGCATATTATCCGGTATTTGCGTACTGACAGGTGCCAGCGCACAAACCAGCCAGTCGACACAATCGACTCCGAAAACCAAAACCGCCAGCACCAGTAGTACCCGCAACGTGTTGCTAACGCCTTCCGGATTTGTCAGTTCATTGGTAAGCGGCAGGTTGAACCTGGAAAAAAGTTTGGTAAAGGATGCCGCCGGTAATTTCAATGCCGTTTATTTTGCTTCCTCTACCGGTAATCCAGCATTGATCAATAATCAGCCGCAAAGAGTCACCTTGAACAGCGCGGGGTTTGAAGCGCTTTTTACGAAAAATGAAACCGAGCTCAGCAATTGGTATCCGAGGTTGCAGGAATATATCAAACAGCACGAATTAAAAATGGATAAGGAACAGGACTGGATCAAAGCACTGAATTATTATAACTCCTACCATTAAAATCATTTAACCCAGTTACGGTGTCTAACAAGTTGTTCGGCTGATGCAAAGTATCTCAACGCCCATACTTTCCCTTACCAGGAGCAGAACAAACAGCAGATTGCTGGGAAAATTACTTTACGCTTTTCCGCTTCTTTTTGCCTGCATGACCGCTTCGGCCCAATGTCCGGTGAATATTGGTTTTGAGAACGGCAATTTTGACGGATGGGAATGCAGTATCGGCAATATCAGCAGCGTTGACGGCACCATTACACTAAATCCCAGCCCCCCCGTCGAGGACAGACATACCATCATTTCGGGAGCTGCAGTTGCAGGCTATGATTTTTATGGCGGCTTCCCATGTTTATGCCCGAATGGGAGCAAGTATTCCATCCGGTTAGGAAACTCAAAGACCAATAGGGAAGCGGAACAGGTGAGTTATACCTTCACCATCCCCTCTAACCAGCAAAATTTCAGCATCATTTATGACTATGCTGTTGTTTTTCAGAATCCCAATCACGCGATCTGGGAACAGCCGAAATTCACGGCCAATGTTTATAATGTAACGGACAATGCATATATTCAGTGCAGTTCATTCGCTTATGCTGCAGATGGTAATCTACCGGGATTTAAGCAGGCAAAGACGGGTGATACCACTGTCTTTTACAAAGACTGGACACCTGTTACGATCAAACTCAGCGGTTATGCCGGTAAAACTATCCGCCTGGAATTCACGACCAATGACTGCTCCCGCGGAGGCCATTTTGGCTATGCATATATTGATGTGAATGAAGATTGCGATTCGCCTATTTCCGGCAATGTTTTATGCAAATCTGAAGCAAACCAGACATTAACCGCGCCTTACGGGTTTGACAAATACAGATGGTTCAATGATGATTTCTCACAACTGATGGGAACCGGGCAATCCCTTACTTTCAACAATCCCCTTCCCGGCACAGGAACCCGATTTGCCGTGGAGGTTACCCCTTATCCCGACCAGGGTTGTATCGACACGGTTTATACAGTGATCCAGCGAAGTGATGATACTATTAATTTGAATATCCCGAAACCGGTTATTCCCGGTTGTATTACCACCGGTGTTGATATTACAGATCCGGCCATTGTTGCAGGCAGCAGCACCGGCCTTAAATTTGCTTATTACGCCGACTCGGCGTTTAGTACCTATGCCGGCAATGCGCAGAAGATTTTGCAAAGCGGGGACTATTATATAAAAGCCAAAAATGACAGTGGCTGCATTGTCTCGAAGAAAATAACCGTTCAGATATATGAAAAGCCTGTGACAAATTATGCAGACAGCGTGATTGTGACCAGGCCAACAAATGCCTCGCTGTATGCACCACTGGGGACGATGTCGCAGGATGTTACTTATAGCTTCTGGCTGGACAAAGCAACAACCAAGCCGGTATCCGATCCGGCTTCCATTGTGACTGCCGGCACTTATTATATCAAAACAGTGAATGCCGGAGGCTGCTACACCGTAGATGCAGTTACCGTGGTGATAAAAGAACCGGTGCTGTACATACCCAATGCCTTCTCGCCCAATGGTGACGGCATTCACGATACCTGGGAAATACCACAACTGCAGTATTATCCGGCCTGCGTGGTGGACGTTTATAACCGGCTCGGGCAGCGCATGTTTCATTCTGTCGGATATCAAACCGCCTGGGATGGTAATTACCAGGGGCATACCCTGCCGGTCGGTACTTATTATTACGTTATTCGTCCATCCAGTACCGCCCCCACCGTTGGCGGAAGTATTACGATTGTTCGATAGCCCTTTGCAGTGGATGGATTCAGTACATTCGCATGTCAACTAATGGCAATCGGATATGGATGTAAGGATGGAACCCAGCTGGAAAGAAGTACTGAAGCAGGAATTCACCAAACCCTATTTCCTGCAGATCGTCACCCATTTGAAGACTGAAAGAGCATCCGGCAAAACCATCTATCCGCCTGGTTCCCGGATATTTCAGGCTTTTGACAGCACTCCTTTTCCGTAAGTATAAGTGGTCATACTAGGTCAGGATAATTATCATGGTCCGTGGCTGGCTCATGGACTCTGTTTTTCCGTTCCGGATGGGGTGCCACCGCAGCCCTCGCTCA
>CAZAOR010000291.1:0-2793 GCA_964486805.1 uncultured Sediminibacterium sp.
AACACCAACTGCCTACCCGAGTGGTAAGAAATGATGATGGTGATGATGTGTAAAATTATTCATTTGCTGCAAAATTAGTACCCCAGGCATTCGGAAGCAAATTTTTTTAACCCGGCGGGTCCTACAGTCCATTTGTCCGTACCTTTCCCCAAACAGTTACCCATGAGATATCGCTTTATTTTTTGCCTGTTGGTCATGATCCGTTTACAGGCATTTTCGCAGGAACATAGAAAACTGGTTTGGAGTGATGAGTTCAATGGCAGCGGTTTGCCCGATTCCACCAAATGGTCCTACCAGGTAGGTGGCGGGGGTTGGGGGAATGATGAACTGGAATTTTATACAAAAGACCGGCTGGAAAATGCCCGTATGGAAAATGGTTACCTGATAATTGAAGCGCGGAGAGAGCCATGGGAAAACCGGGCATACACTTCTGCAAGATTGACGACCAGGGGCAAGGGCGATTGGACTTATGGACATATTGAAGTAAGGGCCAGGCTACCCAAAGGAGTTGGCACCTGGCCCGCCATCTGGATGCTGGGTTCGCATACCCCGCTCCGCTGGCCCCTGGATGGGGAACTGGATATCATGGAAGAAGTGGGTTACGATCCAGGTATCATCCATGCTTCCGCACATACCGAAAAGTACAATCACAAAATCGGAACACAAAAAACAGCTACCCGGGCAGTGCCTGATTGCAGCGATGCTTTCCACGTGTATTCGCTGGACTGGAATGCCGATTCCGTTGCCATAGGTGTGGATGGTACCAACTATTTCAGCTTTACCAACGAGCATACCGGAGACGAAGCCTGGCCATTCCATACACCGGCCCATCTCCTGCTGAACATTGCAGTTGGAGGAATGTGGGGTGGGAAAAAAGGTGTGGATGATACTGTCTTTCCGCAAAAAATGGAGATTGATTATGTGCGGGTATATCAATAACTCAGAACCTTTCAATGGCCTGATTCTTCTCCCCTACAGGAATAAGTGCAGGTAAATAACATATTCCGGAATGCTCCTGCATAACACCATTGTCAGAAGAATAGCTGGTTTTATTAACGGCTATCCGGTATTTGTAGCATGTCGATGATCATTTGCTGGCTGAAAACTGAATGATCCTATCTTATGCAGCAACAGCCACGCTTTCTTCTTTGTTCAATTCATGTATGTATTGTTCTTTGAGGTGCTCATAGAGTGAATGCTTATCTACAAAATAAGCAGCCAGGTTGGCTACCAGGGCTGCAACCATGAGGTGGAAAATAATATGATGCCCATCCGTCATTTCTAAAACGAGAATTGCCGAAGTAAAGGGAGAACGTGTTACGCCAGTCAGAAATGCAACCATGCCCGCCAGCATGAGCATATTGGAGTTGGCAGCAGACAGTTCCAGCCATCCGGAAATCATGGAGCCGATTGAAGCTCCTGATGCCAGGGCCGGAGCAAATACACCACCCGCAGCCCCGCTGGAAAAGCTCACCAAAGAGCCAATGATCCGGAAAAGAGGCGTGTACCAGGAAACATATTTGTCCGATGTGAAAAGAATGCGGGCCATCAGTTCCTTGCCTGAGTTCATAGAATTTTCATCGGTCAGGAAAACCATCAGCACTACTATCAGGGCACAGCCTACCACAAATCCTGCCTGTTTCCAGGGTTTTTGCAGGCTGTTTTTCCATCGGATCAATTTGAGCATCAACTTACACATGGCACCGGATGCAAGGCCGGCAATGAGTGCAACCAGGATTACCCCGAAGAATACATAAAACGAGAGGTTGGAAACATCCGGATAGCCCAGGTACAGATAAGGGCCTAAGAGGGATTCTGCAGCAAGCCCGGCGATGATAACGGCTGAAAAGATAGCTGTTTTATAAAAGCTGATATGTGTTTTCGTCAGCTCTTCCATTGCGAATACAATCCCCCCCAGCGGGGTGTTAAAAGCAGCCGCCAACCCTGCTGCTGCACCTGTCATCACCATATTCCGCTTGGATATCTTCGGCCACCAGGCGGGTAACCAGGCATTGATCTGGCGGAATATCGAACCGGCAATCTGGATGGTCGGACCTTCCCGGCCGGTGACGCCACCGCCCAAAGCAAGCACGGTACTCGACAATATCTTCACGATGATGATCCGTATGCTCAGGAGTTTACCCACTTTATGGGCCTCCTTGGGGGTCGATAATTCAATGGATGCAATTACCTGCGGAATTCCGCTGCCCCGGGAATATGGAGCAAAGCGCTGCACCAGCCAGACAGATACCAGAAAACAGAGAGGTGTCACAAGCAACAGCAGCCAGTGAGACTGGTGATAGACAAAAACTGCCCCTTCTTCTGCCAGGGCAAAAAGCCGGGTAAATAAAACCGCTACAATCCCACTGACAAGAGACGCCAGCCAGAATGGCAAAGCCTGCAACAGGTTTTGTTTGAACTTCTCATTGTTGATCTTGTCGAGATACGTCTTCAGCTTCCCGCGCACAAATTGCACCAGTGACAGCATAGCTTAAAAATTGATTACTTGAAAATCGCAGGGACCGCAAGGTAAGCCAGAATGAGCGGTCTGCAAGGAATAAACAGTAACTTTATTGCTCAATACGGCTTTAAACCCGTATAAGCAACAGGCAAATTATGCCCTGCAACCTGGATGACAGGACCCGGCACGCTCCCGGTAGATAGAAACTAATGGCTATGGAAGACAAGAAGATCCTAATTGTTGAAGATGAAAAAAAGATCGCCACAACACTCAAAAAAGGACTGACGGAAAGCGGCTATCTGGTTGACCTGGCATTCGATGGACAGATTGGG
>CAZAOR010000292.1:0-5272 GCA_964486805.1 uncultured Sediminibacterium sp.
CGCAAACGTTTGCAGCAATACCCAGTTCCTGAAGAAAATCCATGGTCAATTATTTGCGGTAAAGTTACTGCTTTCGGGAGAGGAGCTGTTTAAATAAAAAAAGGTATTATCATGGTTGAGAACAACCCGGTAATACCTTTCATCAAAACCTTGCATGAGACATTCTATTGAATGCTCAGTCAAATATAATAGATACAGGCCCGGTACAAAATGTATTAGGCGAGAACAGGATCTAAATCGGGGAATCAATGATTTTTTGAAATGGACAGCAATTGCTCATACACCTGGCTATAGCTGCTGCCGATAGGGATTTCCTTACCCGATACCCAAAGTTTGGTTTTACTGAACTTTTCTACCCGGCTTAATGGCACAATAAATGACCGGTGTACCCTTACGAAATCACGGGATGGCAGTTTTTCCTGGATACTTTTGAGGGTCATCAGGGTAAGTACCGGATTGGGTTTGATGTAGATTTTGATATAATCATCCAGTGCTTCGATCAATTCGATATCCTTCAAATTGATTTTCATGATCTCGTAATTTACTTTTACGAAAATGGAATTCAACTGGAGTTCCTGGCTGCTCAGGAATTCAAAATATTCCTTTGCCTTGTAACAGGCTTTTAAAAAGCGGTCGTATTCAAAAGGTTTCAGCAGATAATCCACCGCATCTACATTAAACCCTTCGGCAGCGAAATCCTTATAGGCTGTTGTAAAAACCACAGGAGGCTTTTGTGTGAGGCCCTTGTAGAACTGCATACCATTGATATCCGGCATCTGGATATCGAGAAACAGCAAGTCCACCTGCTGATTTTGCAGCCAGGTTCTGGCTTCATCTGTATTTGTGAATACTTTATCCAGCTTCAGAAAAGAAATCTTGCTGCAGTATTCACTGATCAGTTGCAGCGCCAGTGGCTCATCATCAATTGCAATACAATGTATCATCAGGTATCTATCTCAAGGTAAACTTTATAATATTGGCCTTCCTGCTGTGTAACAAGTTGGTGCTTTCCGGGGTACATCAGTTCCAGCCTGCGTTTTACATTGTTGATTCCGATGCCGGTATTTTCCATCAGGTTATTCTCAGAAGCCACTATGTAATTTACATAAGAAAAGAATATTTTCGATGCTTCTGTGCGGATTTCAAAGCGGATACTGGAGGATTCCTTGGTGCTAACCCCGTATTTAAACGCATTTTCCACAAATGGAATGAACAACAATGGCGCAACAAGCAAATTATCCGTTGCGCCGGTTACGGTAAACTGCAGATCAACCTTATCCGTTAACCGGACTTTCTGCAGGTCGATAAAGTTATTGGTGAATTCTACCTCATTTTCCAAAGGTACCAGGTCACGCTGTGTTTCTGTGAGGATATAGCGCATGATGGCTGATAATTTCATCACGGCGGGGGCAGTTTTTTCACTTCTTACTACTGCCAGTGAATAGATATTGTTCAGTGTATTGAAAAAGAAGTGGGGATTGACCTGCGACTTGAGGAAAGATAATTCCGTATTGAGTTTTTCATTCTCGGTTTCTTTGCGGGTCTGTTCTGTTTTCAGCCAGCGTTGTATCATGGTGATACAGGTGCCAACCGTACAAACCAGCAGGAACAGAAAGGTATTATATGGATCAGCTACCGGTCTCTGGCCGCCGCGCATAAATCCGGAAAAAGGCATTTTCCCTTTATAATTGGGATTGCGGATGAATGGCCTGTTCAAAGGATTGAAAGGCTCAGGTTCGGCAATTTTCAGAGCAATCTGCTTGGGAACATACAGGAAGACCACCAGGCAAACCAGGACGGAAAGGGTGTATGAAAGCCATTTTTCTTTGGCCAGGAATTTCGGTACCAGTACGAGGGTGTTGAAATAATAAAACAGGATCAGGAATATATTATTGCAAACAACATTGGCCAATTGGTGGTCACTGATACTGAAATCCCGCAGCCGGGGAATAAATACCAGGTAAGGTAAAGCAAGAAAACAGGCCCAGGCAGTTACATGGGCTATGAAGTTGACCAGTTTTCTGTTCTTGTTCGGGAAAGAAAGTTGTTGTTCCATCGTATTAATGCATCAGGTATTTTGTCCATATCTTCACATCTTCTGCACGGCTGTCTGAGGATCCGCTTGCCAGATCCGCCCCGGCAGAAGGTAAGCGGCCCCCGACCCGGCTTCCGCCTCCTCGTCCGCCCCGGCCGCCGCCGGAGCCGCTGGTAATACCCGAAGATGCAGTCTCCAGCGAGCGGTCAGGCATACTAATGCCGAAAAGTTTCCAGCCTACGCTAAGGGGTTTTCCTTTCAATTCGGCCGGGTTGGCAATCAGGCTAGCAGGTAGCTGATATTCTATACAAAGGCTGTTATTGGCGTCCCAGTTGAATGCCAGGCTGATGGGGCCAGGCTGACCAAGGATTAAAGCTTTATCGTCCAATCCTTCCATCCCAAAATATTTTAGTCCGATCATTTTTCCCGCAAGTAATTCATGAATTGCTTCCATATTGGGGGGCTCCTGATTGCCGTCCCGACTTCCTCTTTGGCCACCGCCATAGCCGCCATAGCCGCCGCCTTCTCTTTTCAGCGGGAATTCAATCCCGGTTCCTTCGCGGTGTTTTCCTTTTTTGTCAAAATAAATGCTCATTCCCTGGTTGGTAATCCGCATCTGTGTACGCATGTCTGGTACTTTCAAAGCGATATACAAGCTGTCGCCTGCTTCATCGATGGCGTAACTGATGCCAGTGCCATTGTCTGTTTCAAATTTTTCCGCCTGCCATTCTGCGGTATTTCCGTCCGTCAGGTGCTTTATGGCAGTAGTATCAGTTGCGAAAGCTGAAACATGCAGTAAGGCAGATATAGCCAGACCCAGTCCTTGGGAATAGACTTTTTTCATATGCAGGAATTTATTCAAAACTATCCAGCTATCATAAGCACCGGAAAGATTTTGGGTGAAACCAGTCAGGCTATCGGTGAATGTTAGTAAGACTCGGCTTCGTTGGGAAATTCCCCGGATTGTACATCCCGGACATAGGCCTGCACAGCATCGGTGATCAGCTTTTCCGCCTGGAGATACTGTCGTAAAAAACGCGGACGAAAATGGTTGTTGATGCCCAGCATATCATGCATTACCAATACCTGCCCGTCGCAGTATTGTCCTGCCCCGATTCCGATAGTCGGGATACGAAGCTGCGTGCTGATCTCCCTGGCCAATCCGGCGGGAATCTTTTCGAGTACAATAGCGAAACATCCGGCATCCTGCAGCAGCAAAGCGTCTTTCCGCAGTTGGTCCGCTTCTTCCCGGCTGGTTGCGCGAACGGCGTAGGTGCCGAATTTATAAATGGATTGAGGGGTAAGTCCAAGATGTCCCATCACTGGGATGCCGGCCGCAACGATCCTCTTAACGGCAGGAACTATTTCCTGGCCGCCTTCCATTTTCACAGCGTGGCCCCCGGTTTCCTTCATGACCCGGATCGCGGAAATGACAGCATTATCCGGACTGGACTGGTAGGTACCGAAAGGCAGATCAACTACCACGAGGCTTCTTTGTACCCCTTTCACCACGCATTGCGCATGGTAAATCATCTGTTCCAAAGTTACCGGAACTGTGGTTTCATTGCCGGCCATCACATTACCGGCACTATCGCCCACCAGCAACACATCAATGCCAGCCGCGTCAAAAATGCGGGCAAAGGAAAAGTCATAAGCCGTCAGCATGGCTATTTTCCTGCCGGCAGCTTTCATTTGCTGAAGTGTATGTGTGGTAATCTTCCTGGCTTGTTTGTGCGTTTCCATCATATTGGTTTAAAATAGTTATGGCAGGTAACATCTTAGCCTACTGGCTTATGAGGCCCTGGGTCTGCAGTTCCGAATAGAGGTGCTGGATTAAGCCATCAGCCAAACCTATTTTTGGCACATAGATTTCATCGGCGTCCGCCCATCGCATTGCATTGATATAGATCTGCAGGGCGGGTACAATCACATCGGCCCGGTCTTCGCGAAAACGGTACAATTGTATCCTTTCTTCTAAAGATAAGCTGCTAAATTCCTTGTAATAATCCCGCAAAAGCTCGATACTCAGCGGCTTACCGTCTTTTTTCTTGCTCAGCGAAAATACCTTATTGATATTGCCGCCTGTTCCGATAGCCACGATCTTTTTGAAACCTTTGGTTTTGGATTTGATGAAATCCTTCATTTCATTCCATTTTGCATCATCTACCATGTCCTTCAGCAGGCGGATCGTACCGATATTGATCGATTCCTTGAAGACTAATTTTCCGTCCGAAAAAAAAGTCAGTTCGGTACTGCCGCCACCCACATCGATATACAGATAACTATGGTCGGTATCCATGTGTTCGGCAATATGGTTTTCATAGATAAGTGATGCTTCCAGGTCGCCGCTGATGATATCAATACCGATACCTGTTTCCAGTTTTACTTTACGGATGATGTCCTGGCTGTTCCTTGCATCGCGCATTGCACTGGTGGCACAGGCAATCACGTGCTGCACGCCATAGGCATTGATCAGATGGCCATAGGCTTTCATGGTTTGTAATACCATGCCTCGCTTCTCCTTTGAAATTTCTCCTTTTTCAAAAACATCAAAACCGAGGCGCAGGGGTACCCGCACCAGGTTGAGTTTGTCGAATCGGGTTTCCCCGTTTGTATCCTGGTGTATTTCCGCGATGAGCAGCCGGGCTGCATTACTTCCGATATCAATAGCCGCTAATCTCACTGAGCCGAATTTTTCCGGTACAGATAGTGATAAATCTCAATCTGGGAGCGGATTTTACGTTTACCTGCGGAAGGTACATAGATGTTCCTTAATTCGTTGTCGAGTATCCTCGCTTTTACATTATCTCTTAATTGTATGTGGATAATATCCCGGAGTTCACTGGCAATTGCGGCATTATTCACGGGTACGGCTGCTTCTACCCGGTGGTCAAGATTGCGTACCATCCAGTCGGCACTGGATATATAAACTTTTTCTTTGCCCAGGTTATGAAACAACAGAACCCTGGCATGTTCCAGGTATTCATCTACAATACTGATGGCCTGTACCGGAATTGTTCCTTTCCCACCTGGCTGAACAAAGCAATAGATACCCCTTACGATCATCTGAACAACCACCCCCGCTTTGGCTGCTTCCTGCAGTTTGCTGATCAGTTTTGCATCGCTGAGCGAATTGACTTTCAGGATAATCTGCGCAGGTTTGCCGGCCCTGGCATGTTTGATTTCCCGGGCGATCATCCATTCAATTTTCTGGCGCATATCCGAAGGACAAACCAG
>CAZAOR010000293.1:0-2881 GCA_964486805.1 uncultured Sediminibacterium sp.
ATAGAAGAACTGCTTGTCTGCAAAACCGCTTTCAATTACCACACCATTGTATTCATTTTTCACAAAGGAAAGCGGGTCGCTGGCCGGAATAAACTGCGGTAGCACAAATGCTGCCACTTTCCCATTCTTCAGCTTCTTGGCCTGGGCCACCAGTTTGATATCATGGTGTTTTTCCTTTGCCACCACTGCGTCACCGGCCTGTATATTCTGGATACCTGTGAATAAGAGGTTATTGGGGCTTTCTACGATCCCATAAGCATGGTTGAGCAGGATGGTCCATTTGTACAGGGCATCAAATCCTTCTACATCCAATTTCGGGTTGCTTTCCGCAAAACCTAATTGCTGTGCAAGCAAGAGGGCTGATTGGAAATCAAGATCCTCCTCGAACATTTTGGTGAGGATGAAATTCGTGGAACCATTCACAATTGCCTTGATGGCATGCAGCAGATCATTGTCGTAATACTCCTCCAGGTTCCGGATAACCGGAATAGAAGCACAGGCAGAAGCTTCACAAAGAAAAGGAACGCTCGTTTCCTGCTGAATCTGCAGGATCTCCGGTAAATGTTCGGCGATCATTTTTTTACTTGCGCTGACAACTGCTTTCCCGTTCCGCATAGCAGTGGATACAATCTCAAACGCTGCATTAGCATCATCAATTACTTCTACGATCACATTGATGTTTTCATCAAATAATAATTCATCTCGTTCTGTCGTGAAAAGAGAAACCGGGGCATTTCTCTCCTTGCCGGGATTTTTGATACATACTTTCAGGATGCTGGCTTTGAGAGAGGGTGTTTGCTGCAAAACGCGGTACAGGCCTTCCCCTACAACACCGAATCCAAATAACCCGATGTTTAACTGTTTGTGTGTTTCCATATTGGTTGCTTGTTTAACCGGGATAACAAAATTATTCCGGCACTTTCTTATAGAATGTATAAATCTGTACTTTAAGCCGTTTATTGGATTTCTTTCCGGGTTTCGAAAAACAAACAAACGTTCACATATATTCTGCCGACAATCCTTACTCTTGTTTTGACACGGTCCCCGGATAGCAGCATTCTTACCAGGATAGCAACAAAAAAGGCCCACCTGTTCGTCAGATGAGCCTGAATTTCTTTATGTTGGATAGGAAACTACAAACTTTACCCTGACTTATCTTTTCCCGCATACGCAGGACAGGATTTGGCACCTTCACCCGGATGAGTACACGCCGGATGGGTTGCCAAGGCTTCACAGGGCCAATTTCCCTCCGCCTTTCTTGATAAGTATGCCTAAGAACTGGTGCAAAGGTAGGGGGGAAGGAGGATTTTTCTTCAGTTTTTTTTTGAACAGAATTATGGCCAATGACAGCGGGCAGAAACTTTATTACCCTTGTATTGTTAGTACCTTAGCAATTCATGTATATATATGGCAAAAAAGGCAGGAAATCCCATACCGGCGTTCAGAGAGGAAGGCAATATCGTGGTAACCGGTGCAAGGGAGCATAATCTGAAGGATATTGACATCTCGATCCCCAAAAACAGACTGGTGGTATTTACGGGCGTCAGCGGAAGCGGTAAATCTTCCCTGGCATTCGACACCCTTTACAATGAAGGCCAGCGCAGGTACATGGAAAGTTTCAGCGCCTATGCCCGGCAGTTTATCGGGGATATGGAGCGACCGGATGTGGATGCTATCACCGGCCTCTCACCTGTGATTTCAATTGAACAGAAAACTACCAATAAAAACCCCCGTTCCACAGTCGGAACCGTTACCGAGGTGTACGATTTTCTAAGGCTGCTGTATGCCCGTATCGGAGAAGCATACAGCTATGAAACAGGTAAGAAAATGATCCGTTTCAGTGAAGAGGAGATCATCACCAATATCTATGAACGGTTCGCCCAAAAGAAAATCACCCTGCTTGCACCATTGGTACGCGGCCGGAAAGGACATTACCGGGAACTGTTTGAAGACATCCGCAAAAAAGGATTTTTGAAAGTGCGGGTAGATGGAGAAGTCATGGATCTGACACCCCGTTTACAGGTGGACAGGTATAAGATACACGATATCGAAGTGGTGGTAGACCGGTTGCAGGTTACCGCCGATATGAAAGTACGGCTGAGTCAAAGCATACAGCAAACGCTGCGGATGGGCAAGGACCTGATGTTCCTGCTGGTAAATGATACCCAGAAACTGGTGCAGTATTCCAAACAGTTGATGTGCGAGGACACGGGACTCAGTTATGAAGAACCCTCTCCCAATGCCTTCTCTTTTAATTCACCCTATGGCGCCTGCCCGGTGTGCAAAGGATTGGGTAATGTCTATCGTATCAGCATGGAAGCCATCCTGCCAGACAAGAACCTGAGCATCAACGAAGGGGGTATTGTACCCCTGGGAGAACAACGGGATGCCTATCTTTTCCGCCAGGTGGAATCCCTTGCCAAAAAACAGAAAATATCCCTCGATAAACCCATTCGCGATTTATCCGAATCTTCTTTGAACCTGTTGCTTTTTGGCCAATCGGAAAATACCACGCTGGAAGTATCGGATCCGGATGATGAAACAGTGACAACCCCTTACGAAGGGGTGTTTGAAGGCATTGTGCCGATGCTGAAAAGATGGTTCTCCAGCAATAATCACAGCGATGCGATGCGGGAATGGGTAGAGAAATTCATGGAACTGAAAACCTGTGCTGCCTGCAATGGAGATCGCTTAAAAAAAGAAAGCCTCTGGTTCAGGATAAACGATAAAAATATTGCTGCACTCAGCAACATGAACCTGGATAAGCTTTATCAATGGTTTGACGGGATCGAAAAAAAACTGAGTAATAAGCAAAACATTATTGCAAAAGATATTCTTAAAGAAATCCGTGAGCGAACCGGTTTCTTATTGAATATAGGAC
>CAZAOR010000294.1:0-6099 GCA_964486805.1 uncultured Sediminibacterium sp.
AACTCGCCGATGGATGGATCCAGGGTGAAGCCATTCACGCCGCGCCGTGTGGCATAGACGAGCAAGGTACGGGAGCCGTATACGACGTATCCCGCAGCTACCTGTTTATTCCCAGGCTGCAGGAAATCATCCTGGGTGCAGGGATTGCCCAATTCGCTGACGCGTCTATATACACTGAAAATAGTGCCGATCGAAACGTTGACATCAATATTTCCGCTCCCGTCCAGCGGGTCGAAAAGCACCACGTATTTACTCTTATTACTGATCTCATCATCAAACACCACAAAATCGTCCAGTTCTTCGCTTCCGATACCCGCACAACTGATACCGTGTTTGAGTACGCCCATGAACTGGTTATTGGCGAATACATCCAATTTCTTAACATCTTCACCCTGCACATTGATAGTACCCGCATCTCCGAGAATATCTACCAGTCCTGCTTTATTGACTTCTACATTCACCCGCTTGGCAGCGAGTGCCAGATCACGCAGCAGGCGACTCAACTCGCCGGTAGCATGCGGGAACTGCCGTAACTGGGCCAAAGTAAATTCGTCAAGCGTAAGGATATTGCGGTTGACCGTCATCCGATTCGATTTTGATAAAGATAGGAGAACTAACAGTCATTCGTATTTTATCCGGTTATTATTTTTTATGAACCCTTGGGGAATTTAATGGGCTTTGATCAGCGGCTTGATTGGCAGGTAGTCTTTACGGGTAAGAACTTATATGCAGGGAGATAGGATGCAGGAGCAACCACCATTGGATGATATAAGGGCCGCTCTCGGGGCAGCCCTTATGTAAACACAGACTCCAACGCAAAACAAGCAATTCAGGGCAACCAGGCATAGCCATGCCGTAGTTTCCAGAGAAAGTATTTCTCCAGGAGTACTTTCCCGAAATCACCAAATATATTCGGTACCATGATAGCAAACTTTCTTGGTTTGAACAGGTGGTTGGAAAAGATGACCACCTCTTTTTTACCGGCATCCATGATACATACACCCGGCATATCTCCCCATTTCTTTTCTTTTAATGCAGTTTGGCCATTGGCCACCCGAAAAATATTTTCTGCTACAATCTTACCGGTCTCATCACTGGGATATCCTGTTTTCGGAACGCCAAAGGGCACTTTA
This sequence comes from uncultured Sediminibacterium sp., assembly GCA_964486805.1. Taxonomy (GTDB): domain Bacteria; phylum Bacteroidota; class Bacteroidia; order Chitinophagales; family Chitinophagaceae; genus Sediminibacterium. The sequence goes on from CAZAOR010000294.1 coordinate 1,134, forward strand.
CCTGCTTTGAAAGGTGGAGCCACATTTACAGCCAGTCCGGCAACCCAAACATTCGGGTATTTCTTGTGGCGGTAACTCGGTAATACATCTACAAAACCATTGGGCAGGGGTTCCAGTTTGGGTGACTGGGTGAGCAGGTCAACCCCACGGAAAGGCGGCATAAACATATTGAACTTGCTGGGGATGAATTCACCTGTACTCAGGGTAACGCCATCGGCCCTTACTTCCCGGATGCCTACACCGGTGCGGTAATGAATATGGAACAGTTTCATGAAGCCTTTTAACATGCTTTCGCCAAGGGGCATCCCATCGATACCAAAATGTCCGAGATAGGTTTCCGGGGTCACCCAGTACAGTTCCACTTTATCGCGGATATGTTTTTCGCGCAACCATTTTTCCACGTTAAAGAGGAATTCATAGGCAGCCCCCATACAACCCGCTTCCTGGGTAGCACCCACAACGATGGGTCCGGGATTTTGCAGAAAGTCTTGAAGTCGGGCACGGGTATCCATTGCGCCAGCGGGGGTACCGATATAGCAGCTATGTTCACGTATCCCGGGAGCCACATCATCATTCACTTTCGGACCTGAAGCAATCACTAACTGGTCATAGTCAAACACCCCCTGATCAGTATACACTGTCTGCTCATCAGGTTCCACCCGCTGGGCAAGAGCTTTTATGAAATTCACCCCTTTTTTCTCCAATACGGATTTACGATCAACCATGATATCTTTTAATTCCCGGCGGCCGAAGGGTACCCAAATCAGGGAAGGAATGAAAAGGAACTGATCGTTCCGGTCTATCAGGGTTACGGTTGCCCGGTTTTTCAATTTCTTTTTCAGTTGGATAGCGGCTGTTGCGCCAGCAAAGTTTCCGCCAATGATGACTATTTTCATGATCCTGTATTTACCACACAAAGCTAGTTTCCGGCCGATGCCGGGAAAGTTACTTTGGTTACATTCACAGATGATTTTTATCAGGAAACGCGGAGCCCTAATTGCTGGAGTGCGGAAGCCGGTATATCGTAAAGTTGTTTATTATCGGCCTGTATTTTTAAGCGCCCTTCCGGACCATGGTTGCCATGAATATAATATTGCCGGATAGACAGGACTTTGCCGGAATAGATATAAGTGCCTTCCAGTGTTTCATAACCGCGGAGCAAAACGGGCAAAAAGGAAGGATTCCGGATACCCCGGAACAGGTGCAGGGATCGTTGTAAACCCCGTGCGATTTCGAAGACTTCGTGGTAATAATGTTCCCATTCAATTTCCTGGTAGAGTCGTTTGTTCAGTTTTTCCGCATACACCGACCCGGAATCCACCACGACGATCAGTATTTCATTCATGCAGCCTGTTTACTTGCAAAATAGGTAAATAATTTTTGCTGTTGGCATTGATTATCCGGGATCATTCCATGATAAATACGTAGTTTCATATCCTAACAGGCACCTCCCTATGAAACAGTTATGCTACCTGGCCGCCCTCTGCGGCATTTTGTTTTTTGCTTCCTGCAGCAGCAGTAAAAAAGCGGCTGGTGATAAATGGATCTCCCTGTTTGATGGCAAATCACTCGATCACTGGAAAGTAGGTGCCAATGCAGCGACTTTTTCAGTCGATAGTGGTATGATTATCGTACATGGCAAAACGGCACACCTGTTTTATGACGGACCTGTGATGAACCATGACTTCAAAAACTTTGAGTTCAAAGCGCAGGTAATGACCTACCCCGGTGCCAATTCCGGTATTTATTTTCATACGGCTTATCAGGAATCCGGGTGGCCGGAAAAAGGATATGAAGTGCAGGTAAACAACTCACATACCGACTGGCGAAGGACCGGCAGCCTATATGCCATCCAGGATATCCGGGAAGTATATGTGCCGGACTATACCTGGTTCACGGAATATATCAAGGTAGAAGGCAAGCATGTCATTATAAAGATCAATGACAAAACGGTAGTGGATTATACCGAACCCGATAATGTAAAACGCCCGGAAAGTATGTCGAAACGCCTGATATCTGATGGTACTTTTGCCTTGCAAGGACATGATCCGAAAAGTATTGTGCACTTCAGGGATATCGAGGTAAGGCCGCTTTAATGAAGCTGGAGTTTTTAGTTTTTTCCGCCTCTTCCTTATATTTATTAGCCATTGCTCACGATTTCCTAGTCAGTTCCCGCTTACTTTCTCTTCCAATGCCGGCATGAGGAACCTGCTCACCTCTGGTGTATGGTGTTCTTTTTTCAGGATGGTATCCATTCGGGCAATAATATCGGGATGTTGCGTTGCTACATCATGTTGTTCCTGTATATCATCAGTCAGATTGAACAGTTGCCATTGTTTGTTCCCGTTTTTCAGCACATTCAATATGACGCCTTTCCAGTTGTTGAGTCGGATAGCGACCTGGCCACCATATTCCGGATATTCCCAATACAGGTAATCATGCTGTTGTTTTTGAGGCTTTCCGGTGATTTCCGGCAGTATGCTGATGCCGTCCACATATTTGGGTAAGGGCAGATCCAGTAACGCACAGAGTGTAGGCATAACATCGATAGTAGCGGAAATCATAGCAGATGTAGAACCCGCCTGCACATGTCCTTTCCATTTCACAATAAATGGCTCCCGGATACCACCTTCATGAACAGAACCCTTACCCCAACCGAATGTTTCCTTGAAAGGTCCGGCGCTTTTAAAAAATACCGGATCTACCCCTGCATTCCAGGCTGGACCGTTATCGCTGCAGAACATGATAATTGTGTTATCATATAAGCCATCGGCCTTGAGGGCCTTGACGATGGCCCCTACTTCTTCGTCCAATGCGGATATCATTGCCGCATAAGTGGCATGAGGATAGCGGCAAGGGAAATATCCACCGCCCAGGAAAGGCGGCTCATCGCCAAACTTCGCGTGATAATAATCCACCCATTTTTGGGGCGCCTGCAGAGAAACATGCGGCAAAGGAGATGGATAATACAGGAAGAACGGCTGGTGCGCATGTGCATGGATGAACTGCACCGCAGACTTGATCAGGAAATCCGGTGCGTAATCTTTTTGCTGGTAAATCGCATAATTTTTTTCATCCAATGGATCCTTGTCTTTTGGAAACTTAGTATTGGGATCAATAATCTTATTACTCAGCGGTACCCGCACTTCATTCTCCCAAAGATGTCCCGGATAATAGGTATGGTCTTCCCGCTGACAAATAAAACCATAAAAATAATCAAAGCCCTGTTTATTCGGAAGCCCGGCAGTAAAGGGTGCCCCCAATCCCCACTTGCCAATAATACCGGTGGTATAGCCGGCTTTCCGGAGCATTTCGGCAATGGTCACTGTAGAATCCGGAATAGGCCATTGCCCTTCGAGGAAGGGATTGTTTTCCATGGCCTGGTAGTTCCAGACATCTCCTCTTTCCCCCCATTCATCGTTACCGCGGATATAGGCTTTGCCTGAATTGGTGCCGGTCATCAACAGGTAACGTGAGGGTGCACAAACAGGGAAAGCATAGTGCTGGGTAAACTTCTTCCCTTCTTTGGCCAGCGCATCAATATTGGGAGTTTCAATCTTTGTCTGACCGTAACAACCCAGGTCGCCATAGCCCAGATCATCGGCATAGATATAAACGATATTGGGCCTGGGCATTGCAGCGTGATTTGTTTGTGCCCGCACCGGTCCCAGGGCGCATAAGATGCAGGTAACGAAAGAGCATAGCTTCATACGAAGATGGAATATTGATCCTCTCTAAATATAGCTATCTTCCGGAACAATAAGCGATGCAATCGATTGCTCAATATTACCCTACCCCTCAGGGTGCCGGTGTTGGCTCAAAAAATACTTCTCCCGTTTTCAGTTGGATCCGCCAGGGTCGCGGCCTGGGTAACCAGGCTTTGCCATCCCCTATTTCAAGAGGCATCCACAGGTAGCGGGAATCCCATTGGGTGCGGGGTTTCCAGATATCGCCCATGAAGATTACCGTGGTATCTTTTTTACCTGCCACTTTCAGCAAGAGCGTGGATTGTGCTCCATATGTTTTGACTTCCGGCGGGGCGATTGGCTGCAGACTGGTCCAGGGACCGCTAAGTGATGCAGCAGTCGCATACTGGTTCGGATTGGGATTCCAGCCAGTCAGATAGGAACCGATGAAATAATACAACCCCTTATAATGAACCAGTGCCCCACCTTCCATTTTTTGGGGTACCAGGCATATTTCTTTCACGACATCCAGGTAATCGTCGGATAATGCGGCGATATGAAAACCCAATGGCCGGTCTTCAAAAATCAGATAAGGCGTACCATCATCGTCCACAAACTGACCGATATCCCTGCTTTCATGTCCCAATGGCCGGAAACTTTTCAGGTATTGAAAAGGGCCGGTGGGTTTATCGCTGATACAAACTCCCACCCTTGCCAATTGGTAACGCCTGTCATCCAGGTGAAAGTACAGGACATATTTTTTCGTCTTACTGTTGTGAAACACTTTGGGACGTTCGCAAACCCAATGTGGTCCCAGGTTTTCCGGATCAGTCAGTTGTAAGACATCGCCTTCAAATTTCCAGTTACAGAGGTCTTTACTGGAATAACAACTGACAAAACGTTTGGCAGTATCCAGCCCTTTTCGTCTGTCTTCACCATACCAGTAATAGGTTTTACCTACTTTCATGATACCACCGCCATGGGCCTGGATGTGATCACCTTTGGTATCCGGCCATCGTTCACCAGGTTGAATCCAGGATTGCTGGGCTTGGATACATAATGGAAATAGCAGGCTGAACAGGAAACTGATTTTCATGATTTCATGGATTCATGTCAATAGTCGATCAAAGCGGGCAAAGAATGAGATAGTCATCTTTTTTGCCACTAATAAAATATATTTCATTCCCCCTTGCCCCCGCCAAAAGCGAAGTGCCCGGATACATGCTGCGTTTCGATATGGACGATTCCTTATCCGTTACACACCCTATGCAAGCGTTATC
>CAZAOR010000295.1:0-7805 GCA_964486805.1 uncultured Sediminibacterium sp.
CCTGATCCAGGATATGGGGGTTCATGCTTTTGCCCAGGGTGGCGAAAAGATCAGGGCTGGTAATCACAGCGCCTGTTTTCTTTTTGGAATCAATCAGGCCCATGATGCGCAAGCGGAGCAGTGCTTCCCGGATAACGGTACGGCTCACGCCCAATGCATCCGCTAACTCAATTTCTTTGGGAATCGAGTCGCCTACTTTCAACTTCTTTTCCTGTAATAAGGTGACCAGTTTAGCCTCTACTTTATCAACCAGGGAACTGGTATCGATCGACTTGAAGTTTTCTTTGAGTAAGCTTGCATCCATAAATATGTATTACTTAATCAAAAATGAAATTTTTCTCGCTAATCGACTGAAAAAACTAATTTTTTTTGTAATTAATTGATTGACAATTATTTAATAATTAATTTAATAAATATTTAATTAAGAAGCATCTTTTTATATTTTTGTTATGTCATACATAATACTAAAATTAATTTTATGCTCACCAAAACTGCTTGCTTCCGATTTGTGCTGTGTTTACTGGGTATCATGCTGATGATGCCGGTATTTTCACAGACAAAGAAAATTACCGGCAAGGTTTCAGCGGGGGATAACGATACCCCACTGGCCGGCGTCACCATTCTGATAAAAGGGAAAAAAGGGGGTACTCAAACAAAGCCTGACGGAACTTTTGAAATTACTGCCGGGATGAATGAGATACTCGTCATCAGTTATACCGGTTATCAGACTGTTGAGATTCCTGTCAGCAGTAATGAATTTTCACTGATCGCATTGAAACCGGAGGTGCAAAAACTGAATGAAGTAGTGGTGGTGGGATATGGCTCTCAATCGAGAAGAACACTGACAGGGGCGGTTTCCAGTGTGGATGCCAATGTACTGAAATCGACCCCCAGCAGCAACCTCGGTACGGCTTTGCAGGGAACAGTTTCCGGCCTCCGTGTACAGCAGTCAACGGGACAGCCGGGTACAAGTCCCAATATCTCATTTCGCGGAGGAACTGGCTTTGATGGTTCAGGTTCTCCTTTGATCGTTGTGGACGGCGCTATCCTGCCCTCTTTGTATGGATTAAATATGGATGATGTGGAAACAATGGACCTGATGAAAGACGCGGGTTCACTGGCGATTTATGGAGCCAGGGCTGCGAATGGCGTATTATTTATTACCACAAAAAAAGGCAAGAAAGGACGTACACAGGTTAATTACAGCTATCGGAATACCACCAACTTCATTCGGTATAACTCTTTGCAATACCTGAGTGCTGCGCAATATATCCATTGGAACCGGAGCGGGATTGAGAGTCGTTGGGAAGCGGATGTAGCGGATGGAAATACCAATGCTGCAAATACGGATAAAGGACAAAACACCGGATCCTGGGGCTGGGCAGTGAATAGTGGCTGGGCTTCTCCCATCGGATTATACAGTACCCAGCTTGTATCGAACAGTAATCGGTCTTATATCGGCCGGCCTGGCTGGGGCGTACTGGTTGACCCGAATCCGTTTGCAGCAGGACAGAACGATAGTATTCTCTATCATGAGATCGATACACGTACCCGGGAAAATATGATTCTCCAGCAAAATCATACCCAGGAACATTACCTGAATTTCTCCGGCGCAAGTGATCAGGGCGCCTTTTCACTCGGTCTGGGTATGATCAATGACAATGGAATGGTAATCGGCTCCCAGTTAAAAAGATTAAGTATGAATTTTAACGGCGGGCTCAATGTGGGCAAAGACTTAAAAGTAAACCTGAGCCTGAATGGCTATACGGTTGACCAGCTCTTACCTTATACCGATCCCCTGGGCGGGAGTGCAGGTGGCCTGATGCAGCGATTTGTAGGGGTTGCGCCTACCGTAAGGTATTTCAATGACACTTCCGGTGCCATGCTGCCCGGCCCCAATGACGTTACCTTAGGGAATCCTGCTTACTGGAGCCAGCTGTATGTCAACAATACCAACCAGCAGCAGATGTCGGGTGTTTTGAATATCGAATACCGCATTTTACCGCATCTTAAATTTTCTGCAACCGGTTCGGGCTATCTCTTGTACAATAATGCCAATTATTTTACAAAATCCTATCAGTTGGGAAATGGCGGATCTATCAACAGTACCCGGCCGGCTTCTTTCAGCAATTTCCGGGATATCTCTTATACCTATAATGGCTTCCTCGAATACGATCAACGTTTCGGGAAACACGCGTTTACTGTAATGGCCGGTGGAGAGTTTTATGATTATAAGCGTTATGTATTTTCCGGCTCTGCCCAGGGCGCACCAACTGATCTGTTCCCCTGGTTATCTGCTTCTGTTAATCCAAGTATCATCAATGGCAGTACCATTCTTTATCCCCAGAGCGCTTCTTCCAGCTTTAGTTCCTGGGACAGGCTTGCATCCGGGATCGGCAGGGTGAATTATAGCTTTGATAACCGCTATTTTATCACTGCCAATTTTCGTTACGACGGAACATCCCGTTTGCTGAATAACCGTTATGGTTTTTTCCCAGGTGTATCAACGGGTTGGAATATGCAGCATGAGAAATTCTTTCAGCACAGCCTGCTGAGCAAGTTTGTGAATGTATTGAAACCGCGGATCAGTTGGGGACAGACTGGCGCCCTGACATCATTGGGTGTTTATGCGGCAGACCAGGTATTTCCTTCTACCAGCGTATACAATGGCCTGGGCGGTACCTATTATCCCAGTCTGATCAACAGTAACCTTCGCTGGGAAACTTCTTCCACATTGAATATCGGAGCAGATATCACCATGTTCAATAATCGGATTACTGTGATTGCTGATTATTTTATAAGAAATGTTTACAACAAAATTGCAGGCCTTCCGATTGACCCAACAACCGGCTTTACCAGTGTGCAATACAATAACGGGCAGTTACGTAACAAAGGGTTTGAACTGGAACTCAAAGCCAAGGTTGTAAGAGCCCAGAAACCTGGCGGCCTGAGTATCGACTTTAACACCAATCTCTATACGGTTAGAAATTACGTAGTTAAACTGCCCTATAACGGGTTGCCTGATAACCGGCAAGGTACTATCCAGGTATGGGATCCCAATCATCCGGGACAGGTGATGTATGTAGGCGGTCTCCAGGAAGGCAAGCGTGTAGGTACGGAAGAAGTGTGGGCACCGAAATACAATGGGATATATACCAGTCAGAGTGACTTGAATGCCGATGCCGTTGTGTATAATGCTTTCCTGCCTTATACACATAAAACCCTGAAACTGATGGGGGATGCCCGTTGGCAGCAGGTATATAAAAACGACACGATTGATTCACGTCAATTTACTTATGTAGGCAGAACCGTTCCTTCTCTCATGGGTGGATTCTCCACGGTGCTGAATTATAAAGGGTTCTCGCTCTATGCACAGTTTGATTATGCATTGCATTTTGTTATTCTCAATAATGAAAAACTGCGTGGCCTTTCCCAGGTACAGGGTTCTCAGAATTCAACAGTGGATGTATTGAATACCTGGTCCCCGTCTAATCCCAATGGTACCTTGCCCAGGTTTTACTGGGCAAACCAGGGGCGTAATTACGCAACGGATGCTTCCGGAAATAATCCGGCCGCCAATTTTTGGGAAAAAGGGGATTACCTGATGCTGCGGGAGCTTACGCTCAGCTATGAAATAACACCGGAAAACCTGCAGAGCTGGCTGCATAATAAGATACGGTCTGCCCGCTTGTTCATCACCGGAAATAACCTCTCGTACTTCACAAAATACAGTGGCAATTTCCCTGAAGTAGGAGGAGTTGATAACGGGAAATTCCCGCTGCCTCGCAGGTTGACCATCGGCGTAAACCTCGGATTATAATTATTAACTGGACGCAAAAAATTAAGGATATGAAGAACATTAAATTCACATATGTGATACTTGCCGGGTTGTTGATGACAGGTACAACGGCCTGCAAAAAACAACTCGAAGAAGCGGTTCCGCAAGATCAATTGGTTGCTTCTCAGCTATCAGATCCGGCCGCCCTGCAAACACTTTATACCGGCGTATATGCGACGTTGCGCGGTTATAACAGCACATTATTTGTATTGGGTGAAATGCGATCGGAGATATGGACCGATGGCCTTTTTACAGAGTCTCTGGATGGCACTTATCAGCAAATGTACAATCACAATATCAGTGCACTGAACGCACCTTATGGCAATTGGGGTGGGTTTTATTCACTGATTTATCAAATAAACAATGCCATCAAGTTGTTTGGTGCCAGCACCAGCATCGGAGAAGCTGTCAAAAACCAGTACCTGGCAGAAATGTATGGCCTGCGGGCTTATGTTTATTATACGATGGCAAAAACATGGGGTAGTGTTCCCCTGATACTGACGCCGATTACATCTGTGAATAATGCCGCGGAAACCTATGTTCCCCGTGCCACTACGGATTCCGTATTCCTGCAGATTAAGAAAGACATTGATCAGTCACTAACCCTGTTTTCAGGCAATAACAGCTTCCCTTCGGGCAAGCGGGTTTACTGGAACCGGGTGGCCACACTCGTTCTCAAAGGGGATGTTTACCTGTGGACAGCTACCTTGCGGAATGGCGGAAACACTGACCTTACTACGGCACAATCGGCTTTGCAGGAAGTGGAAAATCTGCAGGGTGCCACTTTGAAATTGAATACGAATTATGCAGATATTTTCGATCCGACTAAAAAGGCAAATAATCCGGAAATCATTTTTGCGATCAATTATGAACTGGCACAGGCACAGATGGGTGCATTTTCAGAGTTTACAGTCAACAGTATCCAGGCCAATACACTCACATTTCAGCAATCCTCGGATCCTACCAAAGTGGTTTCTTATATCTATCCCTATGTGGGAGGCTCCAATCGTTGCGGTATGAACCAGGCAATGATCACTAAACTCACTTCCGGTGCAGCCGACCAGCGGATTGCCGGCACATTCAGGGTTATGTATGGGACCACAGCGCCCTATCCGGTTCGCGGTATTATGCTGACAAAATGGATCGGCAGTACTTCTGGTACCAGCCAGGTATATAACAACGATTTCCCGATTTACCGTTATGCAGATGTATTGCTGCTGATGGCAGAAGCAAAAGCAAAATTGGGGCAAGATCCATCCGCTGAGATTAACCAGATTCGGCAACGTGCATATGGGAATAGCTATACGCCTTATGTGAACAGCAGTGTCGATAATAATATGCAGGCTATTCTCGAGGAGCAACTGCGTGAATTTATCGGAGAAGGCAAACGTTGGTGGGCTTTGCGAAGGGCAGGAGATAAATGGGTCTTCAGTTATGTTGACGCTAAGTATCTCTCTCCGGCAACGGTTAATTCAGGAAAAGGACCAACGCTTGAGTTGCCGATTTCCCTTTCCATGCTTAACAGTGATCCCCTGTACACACAAACAGCAGGGTATTAATAAACAGGCAAGTTGGTTTATCTATAGTAATCGTCCGGGTGGTTTTTCTGCCCGGGCGACCTATCGAACAAAATATTTTCAGCTATATTAGTTGAAGTTGTAAATGGTTAGTTCATGGAAATGAAGAAATTGTCAGGGTTAATAGCTGCGCCTTTTACACCCATGCATGCTGACGGAGCATTGAATCTGTCGGTAATCAAACCGTATTATCAGTTTTTGAAAAGAAACAAAGTGACGGGTGCTTTTATCTGCGGATCTACAGGTGAAGGCGTTTCGATGACTACCCGGGAAAAGATGCTGGTGGCAGAAGCCTGGGCTGATTGCGTGCGGGATGATGCGGAATTTAAAGTAATGACCCTGCTGGGCGGGAATAGTCTTGCTGACTGCAAGGAACTGGCGAAACATGCCAGGTCGGTCGGCTTGTATGCCGTATCGTTCACCTCCCCCAATTATTTCAAGCCCTTAAATATTGCTGCACTTGCTGCCTGCTGCCAGGAAGTTGCATCGGTAGTGCCTGACATGCCATTCTATTATTATCATATCCCGGTGCTTAATGGTGTTGGATTTCCTATGGTGGATCTACTCCGGGAACTGGATGGTAAAATGAATAATTTCGCCGGCATCAAATATACCCATGAGGATTTCATGGATTATATGTCCTGCATTCATTTTCAAAACGGGAAATATGATATGCTCTGGGGACGGGATGAGAATATGCTGTCTGCATTGGCAGTTGGTGCCAAGGGTGCGGTGGGAAGTACCTTTAATTATGCTGCCCCCTTGTATCACCGGCTGATAGCCGCTTATGAGCAGGGAGAAATGACAGCAGCAAGAAAACTGCAACAACAATCTATTGATATGATCCGTTTATTGGGAAAGTATGGCGGAATTGCAGTCGGTAAAGCATTTATGAAATTAGCAGGCATGGTCTGTGGAGAATTTCGTCTGCCCGTGATGAATATGACAGCAAACGATTTTGAGCGTTTCAAAGAGGATGCAATGGCAGTTGGATTTACGGAATTTCAATCCAGGTAGCAGATAATCTATATGTGGAATGCTTTTTCGATTATTGATATACGGTATGCTAATAGCAGAAGCAATGTTAAGGCCGGATAACTGCAATGCTCAGGCGACGGCAGAAAATAACCAGCAATGGCAGCTCATTGCCCGCCTGCCCGCTTCAGCCGGAGCTGGGAAAAATAATGGCTTGGCAGGCATGTATGGAGCAGCCATACCCGAAGGAGTGCTTTTGGCAGGCGGATCCGATTTCCCGGATAAAATGCCTTGGCAGGGCGGTACAAAAGCATATTATAACCAACTATTTCTGCTGACAGAAGATCGCGGACACTTTGATTGTCGCCTCTTAAAGGATACCTTGCCCTTGCCGATGGCATACGGTGCAAGCATTCCGGTTCCTGGCGGTGCTCTGTTCATAGGTGGGGAAAACACTGCCGGGCCATTGAACAAGGTTCTGTTTTTGCAATTCGATTCAGTAACTGATAAGATTCATATAAAAGAACTACCTGGCCTGCCTGAAAAACTATCACACCTGTCGGCAACCATCCTGCACCAGAAAATTTATACAGTGGGCGGTGAAGGCAAAGCGGGTACAACCACTTGTTTCTTTTCAATGGACTTATCTCATCCCCAACCAAAATGGAAAAAAGAAAAGGACTTGCCATTGCCCCTGGCTTTCGCGGTTACCGTAAGTGAAAGGCATTCTGGAGTGGATTATGTTTATGTGATTGGTGGCCGTTCAGCAACTGATAGCGGCATCAGCACTTTGCAGGGTGCTGTTTATCGGTTTAATACAATAACCAATAATTGGGGGCAAATTGCTATGGTCCCCAGCGAAACTGGTCATCTCTCTGCAGCTGCAGGCGTCTCATTGGGAGATGATCAGATATTAGTGATCGGGGGAGATGATGGCGTTATTTTTTCGCAGATTGAAAACCTGAACAGGCGGATCGCTATGGCGAAGGATGATCAAACAAAGCGGGCATACGAAAAAGAAAAAATGAAACTGGTACTCGATCATCCTGGGTTTTCAAAACATGCCTGGATATTCGATTCGGACAAGACGGTTTGGAAACCGGCCGGAATATTGCCTTATGCGCCTGTTACCACAACGGCCATTCTATGGCAGAAATATATTATTCTGCCTGGTGGTGAAATTCATCCTGGCATTCGCTCTGCTAATATTATGCTTGGCAAATTGCATTGATGGTAAATATGATCCGTGATAAAACATATAAGTGGATCGTCGTGGTCCTTTTGTGGGGTGTAGCGCTGCTTAATTATATGGATCGGCAAATGCTGGCAACCTTGCAGCCTGCCATGCAAAATGAAATCCGGGACCTTTCCTCTGCAACAAATTTTGGTTACCTGATGGCCATATTCCTCTGGGT
>CAZAOR010000296.1:0-5961 GCA_964486805.1 uncultured Sediminibacterium sp.
TGCGGTTCAGGTACAATAGGGCGGCACTCAGCAGAAACCAGCAACTGTAATTATACACCGGTATTTCTGCATCCGACCAGGTCCAGAAACCCAGTTTCAGGGCTACCGGCTCCATCACCCAATCAAAAAATACAGCCAAGAGGGCCCCGTCCAATACCCACGACAAACTTGCAAGCCGGGGGGGCAGGACTGCGCCTTCCCTGCCTAATTTTTTTTCTGCCCACCCGTGTAATAACTGCATCCAACCCGCACAACACAAAATAACAACCACCCAATTGATGCCGATAAGCAGTGGCACCCCGGCAAACTGCCAGCCCATGATACTGCCGTAATGATAGCTGCCAAACAAATTCCCCGTTTGTACACCAGTGATTTCTGCTCCCATACCCACCACGAACACCATCCCGGTAAATAGCCAAAACGACCAGGATTTATCCGGTTGTACCCATATCAGTAAGAGGGCCATTAACAGCAGGTTCAAAGGAGTGTGCCGGATAAACCAGTCCGCATGTGCGGACCATAATATTCCAATGACACCACTGAGGTGAAAAAGCAGGGCAATAGCCGTGGCGATATAAACAGGTTTTACTTTCATGGCTGTTCTGCGGGATAGTCCCGGCTTACCATCTGGCTCATGATCGCAGCGCTGCGCAGGCAGAGCGGAATGCCTCCTCCCGGATGTACGCTGCCACCCACAAAATAAAGACCTTTATACTGGCGGGAAAAATTCGGGTGCCGCAAAAAAGCGGCCAGTCTTGCATTGGAGCTTGTTCCATACAGTGCACCCATATAAGACGCCGTAACTGTTTCAATACCTGCCGGCGTAAGTACCTGTTCTGCTTCTATCAGGGGAGCAACCGGCTCCCCTAATAAACGGTCAAGTTTTGCGAGAATGGCGGTACGACAAGCTGCTATCATCTCTTTCGGGAAATCACCCCGATGTGCAGGAACATTCACCATCACAAACCAGTTCTCTTTCCCGGCGGGCGCATGAAGCCCCGGCTCACATTTTGACGTGATATTGATGTACACCGTCGGATCGGGATAAAGCTGCTTTAACCGGAAAATATGCCGGAATTCCGCTGCATAGTCTGCTGAGAAGAAGATATTGTGCAGGTCAAGTTCCGGAAATGTTTTACTGATACCCCAGTAAAAAATCAAGGCGCTGCTGCTGCGTTCCTGGCGGCTAATTTTTTGGGCTTTACGCTCATCGCGCAATAAGCGGTGATAGGTAAAATAAACATCCATATTACTGATCACCAGTTCGGCCATTCTATTTTTTCCGTTCACCACCACACCGCGTACCTGATTACCATCCCCGATGATCCTCTCAACCGGGCTGTCCATTTCAAACCTTACCCCCTTTTTCTGCGCCAGTTTAAACAGGGCCTGGGTAATACTGATCATACCGCCATCGGGATAAAAAGCGCCTTCATTATGCTCGAGATGCGGGATCATACCCAACATACCCGGAGCCTGGTAAGGATCGCTGCCATTATAAGTGGCATACCGGTTAAAAAGCTGTACTGTTTTCGGGTTGCTGAAATGGGCGGCGTTCCAGTGATGGAGCGAATCAAAGAGCTGTTTTCGCTGCAGATGCTGCAATGCTTTCCGCCATTGGATCTTTGCCAGAGTGGCAGGTTTGTGCAGGGAATGCTCCAGAAAAGCGTTGCCCAGATAGCGGTACATATTTGCCGCTTTGCGGAGATAGTTCGACAAAGCAGCCGGCTTTTCTCCCAGTTTCTCTGAAAGCTCCCGGGCAAATAAATCCTGGTCATGCCAGGCTTTCAGCCGGGTACCATCTTCATAAAAATAATGACAACTAACCGGTAACAACCGGTAACGGAAATAAGGTGTGATCGGCTCCCCGGCTAATTGAAACAATTCTTCGATCAGATGCGGTTGTGTGAACAGGCTGGGACCTGCATCAAAACTGAAAGAACCCAGATAAAAATGGGAAAGCTTACCCCCGGGATAATTGTTTTTTTCGAAAACAGTGACCTCCCAGCCCTGCACCGCCAGGCGAATGGCGCTGGCAATACCCGCCACCCCTGCCCCAATGACCACAGCACGTTTATGTTCCTGCATACCGGAATTTAGTGCATTTTCTGCCAGCCTTGTAACCGCGGAAACAAAAGATGAAACCAGGCTGTAAAATGAGTGGGGTCTGCCGCTAATTTTTCCGCGATGGCATCGAGTGACCAATAATTGTACGCCGCTGCTTCCGCACTGTTCAGCAAAACCGGGCCATCATAAGATCCCATGAGCACATGATCCAATTCGTGCTCATACAAACCATTGGGAAATTCAGCCCGGTAGATAAATGAAAAAATCGGCTGCAGTTCAGTCGTAAATCCCATTTCTTCCTGCAATCGCCTGGAACCGGCTTCCAGCACCGTTTCACCCGGACGCGGGTGGCTGCAGCAGGTGTTGGTCCATAAACCAGGACTATGGTATTTTTCCGCCGCTCTTTGCTGCATGAGCAACTCTCCCTTCGGGTTAAAAATACATATACTGAAAGCACGGTGCAGTTCCCCTTTCCGATGAGCTTCCATCTTCTCCATGAAGCCGATTGCATTATCCAGTTCATCCACCAGTATCACCTGTTCCATAAACGCCCTACTTAGCTGACTCTATAATAAATTCAATTGACTGCGAATTCCCGCCTTGGCCAATATCAGCAGTTTCCCATAATCAGGTATGCGGATACGTTCTTTCATGATACGTTGCGGCTTTACTTTCTCAATCTTGTGAAACAAAGACAGGTAATATTTGTAAGCGACATACACCCCGAATCTCGCTTTCACCGGTAATAAACGGATACCCCGGTAAGCCTGTTGAAAGTCTGCAACGATATCCCGTTCAATGGAGGCTTTGTCCAGGCAGGTGAAATTGCGGAAATCACAGCCGGGAAAATACACCCTTTCCAATCCCTCATAGTCTGCTTTCAGGTCACGCAGGAAATTCACTTTCTGAAAGGCAGCACCCAAACTTCGCGCATAAGGTTTCAATTCCTCGTATTGCGCTGTATTCCCTTCACAAAAAACACAGAGGCACATCAGTCCTACCACTTCCGCACTGCCATAAATATACTCCGCATAAGTTTCGTTATCATACCGCTGTTTGTCGAGATCCATCCGCATGCTTTTCAGGAAAGCGCTGATCAAATCCATCGGTACATGGTATTTGTTGACTGTCATCTGAAAACTATGCAGGATCGGGTTCAGGCTGATTCCTCTTTCAATTGCTGCATAGGTTTCCTGTTCAAATTCATCCAATAAAACAGTTTTATTGTACTGGTGAAATGTATCAACAATTTCATCTGCAAACCTTACAAAACCGTAGATATTGCAGACTGGCGTCCGCAAATCTTTGTGTAGTAACCTGATAGCAGAAGAAAAGCTGGTACTGTACTGCTCAGTAACCAACCGGCTGCAATCCTGGCTTACCTCATGAAATAATTGTAGCATGGGTTTTATATTTTGCTTATTAACTCAAATTAATTCATTTGCCGGCATACCACTCCTGCTACTACTTCCCCGCTGATCAAACTGGGCGGTACTCCGGGTCCGGGTACCGTCAACTGGCCGGTATAAAAAAGGTTGTCAACTTTCCTGCTCTTACAGGACGGCTTTAAAACAGCCGTCTGGGATAAAGTGTTCGCGAGTCCGTAGGCGTTTCCTTTAAAAGAATGATAATCCCGCTCAAAATCTCGGAGGGCATACGATTGCTGGTATATCACCGAATCTTTTACCGGCTGCTGCAATCTTGTTTCCAGTCTTTGCAGGACAAGCTGAAAATAATGCTCCCGGCGTTCCGGTGTATCTCCTTGTAAACCGGCAGCAACAGGTATCAGTAAAAACAGGTTTTCACAGCCTGCAGGCGCAACGGTAGTATCAGTTACGGAGGTGGCACACATGTAAAACAGGGGCGATTCCGGCCACTGCGGTGTTGCATAGATATCCCTGCCATGGTCTTCAAAAGAAGCATCAAAAAAAAGTGAGTGATGCTGAATATTCTCAAGCTTTTTATCCAGTCCTACATAATACAGCAGGCAGGAAGGTGCCATACTGCGTGATGCCCAATAAGACGGTTGATAGGATCGAAAATCCTGGTATAAAAGATCTGTTTCCGTATGGTGGTAGTCGGCTCCGCTGATAACCGCATCCGGCGACCAGTTCAACAACTCACCGGCTTCATTCCGCGCATGCACATTTTTTATATTTTTCCCGGAAACTTCCAGCGCTGTTACAGATGTATTGAAAACGAACCGAACGCCTAGTTCCGTAGCCAGGTCATACATCGCCTGTACAATACTGTACATCCCTCCTTCCGGATACCAGGTGCCTCCCTGGATATCGGCATAATTCATCAGGCTGTAAAGGGCCGGGGTTTTTTCGGGCAAAGCCCCCAGGAACAGTACCGGGAATTCCATGATCTCCCGAAGCTTGGGATGCCGGAAATATTTGGCAACATGCGTTTTCATGGATTGCAGCACATCCAGCCGGAACAAGCCTTTGATAAGATCTTTATCCAAAAACTCCGAAAATGAACGACCGGGCTTATACACCAGTTTACCCATGCCGGTCTGGTATTTGAAAGCAGCTTCTTGCAGGAAAAGATCCAGTTTTTTGGCGGCACCCGGTTCTATCGATTCAAACAACTGCTGCAGCGAGGAATAATCAGCCGGAATATCCAGAGGGCCATCGGGGAAGTAAATGCGGTAAGAAGGATCCAGCCGCGTTAAGGCATAATAATCGGATACGCGCTTTCCAAAGCAGGCAAAAAAATGTTCAAATACATCCGGCATCCAGTACCAGCTTGGCCCACGGTCAAATACAAAACCCTGTTCAGATAATTGCCTGGCCCGGCCTCCGGGTGTAGCATGTTTTTCAATCACCGTCACTTCCCAGCCGGCCTTTGCCATAAAAGCGGCTGCAGACATGCCTGCGAATCCGCTACCGATAATAACAACCTGCTTTTTCACGTCCGTGGGAATGGGTATTAAATGATCAGTTACGGGTAATCTGCGCTTTCAGTAAACGCCTGGCGAAGTGAATACGGCTTTTAATCGTACCCAAAGGTTCGTTCAGCATGCCTGCAATCTCATGGTATTTATACCCCTCAACATACAAAAGAAAAGGGGTACGGAATATATCGGGTAACTGAATGATGGCATTTTTTATTTCTTTCACCCCCATGGTAACGATCGCATCATTGGCAATACCAGACTGCTGGTGATTCAACAAAAAATCATTCGCGGTACTGTCAAAAACAACGGGTTGTTTAGATTTACGCCGATAATGGTTGATGAAGATATTCCGCATAATAGTATACAGCCAGGCCTTGATATTGGTACCGCCGTGATATTTCTCTTCATTGGCCAATGCACGGTACATGGTCTCCTGTAAAAGATCCTTTGCCGTTTCCGTATCCCGGGTGAGGGTTGCTGCAAAAGGTCTGAGGTATTCAGCATTTGATAACAGCAACTGGTTAAACTCTGCGGTCGCCATAAATTTTGTTTAATGTTTGATATTGTAAAGTTAAACAAAAATATTTAGAATAAGTTGATTTCCTTCGCGCAATCGTATATACGCAAAGGAATACCTGAGCGTTTTTTGTATAACCAGATGTTTATCAGTTGTTTATAACTGATTCACAAAAGACAGCATTTCTGTAATGGACTTTTTCAGCTCAAAATGGGGGGGCGGGACTTTCTGATAGGCTTTTGCAACCGGACCGGATATGATAAACCGGTGATCAGGCAATTTGTCAGCAAGCTGGTGCAGGAATTTATCAAACTGGAAACCTGGACTGAGAGATGTCAGGTGGGTAAATATCAGGCTTTCCTTTTTCAGGCCGGCTACAAAAGCCAGGTCATTGATGGGAACATTGGCGCCCAGGTACCAGGTATGGATACCTTGTTTCTTGATCAGGTATTGTACGAGTAAGAGGCCTATT
>CAZAOR010000297.1:0-5719 GCA_964486805.1 uncultured Sediminibacterium sp.
CGGCCTTCGCCGGTGGATTTGGGCTTCCATTGAATGGTTTTGTTCAATTCTACCATCCGGTCTTTCAAAGCGGTTGTACGGATAAACCAGGCATCGAGGGGATAATAAAGGATGGGTTTGTCGGTGCGCCAGCAATGGGGGTAGCTATGCTCGTATTTTTCTACTTTGAAAGCTCGGTTTTCTTTTTTGAGCTTCACGCTGATATCGACATTCACATCTACATAATCCTGGTCATCCTGGTAGTTCTTAACGAAGCGGTTACTGAATTCGCCCAGTCCCTCCACGAACTTACCCTGTCGGTCTACCAGCGTCAGGATACCGATACCGTATTTTTTACCTACCCGGAAGTCATCTGCGCCAAAAGCAGGGGCCGTGTGTACGATACCGGTGCCATCTTCGGTAGTGACGAAATCGCCCACCAGCACACGAAAAGGATCACCGCCGGCTTTATCCGGGGTGTTGGCCGGATAAGGCAGTAATTGGGTATAGCGGCAGCCTTCCAGTTCTTCGCCCCTACAGGTTGCCAGTATTTTCCAGGGCAGGAGTTTTACCTGCTCGTTATATCCTTCAAAATCCCCGTTCTCTCCTTCCGGCTTGAAATACTTACCCAGCAGGGCTTTGGCAAGTACCACCTTCACGGGCAGATGGGTATATGGATTGAAAGTTTTGACGAGTACATACTCGATTTGGGCGCCAACTGTCAAACCCAGATTGGAGGGCAGGGTCCAGGGGGTGGTGGTCCAGGCCAGGAAATAAATCGGTTCCCCCCCGCTGTGCCGGAACAGGAATTCGGACTGATCATTCCGAACTGCCTGAAACATTGCCACCACGGAAGTATCTTTTACATCCTTGTAAGTACCGGGCTGGTTGAGTTCATGGGAACTCAGGCCGGTACCTGCTGCTGGCGAATAAGGCTGGATACTGACACTCTCATACAACAGTCCTTTTTTATACAACTGGCTGAGCAGCCACCAGAGGGTTTCAATGTATTCATTCCGGAATGTGATATAGGGGTCATTCAGATCAACCCAGTAGCCCATTTTGGTGGTCAGTTCATCCCATTTGCCTTTGAACCGCATCACGGCTTCCCGGCATTTGCGGTTATATTCTTCTACGGTAATTTTCTTTCCGATATCTTCTTTGGTGATGCCTAATTCTTTTTCTACGCCCAATTCAATCGGGAGGCCATGGGTATCCCATCCGCCCTTGCGTTTTACCTGAAAGCCGCGCATGGTTTTATAACGGCAAACCAGGTCCTTCAGGGTACGGGAAATTACATGGTGAATACCGGGCATTCCGTTGGCGCTGGGGGGGCCTTCGTAAAACACAAAGGGTGTTTTGCCTTCGCGCAATTGTACACTGGTTTCAAAAGCTGATTCCGCCTGCCATTTCGAGAGGATATCCTGTTCAATTGCCGGGAGGTTCAGCCCGGAAAATTCTGGGTATTTTGCCTGCATAACCTGGATAGTCGCTTTAAAATTTTACCGGTCATTTGCCGGTTATGAAAGGCTGCAAAGGTAAGGATTCTGTGACAGTACAGATGCCCCGGGAAGGGGATATCAAAGATGACCTGCATGCCGGGCAGCGCCGATTTTTTCATCCTGCTGGTTCAGCCGGGCAATCTTTTTACCACCGACATCCTGTTCCGACCAGTTAGACGCTTTGAAACCGGTTAGTCCCATCCCCTGGATACTGATCATGGTATCCATGGTTTGCTTTGCCAGGGTGAGGATCATCGGATCGAGTGGAGTAGTGATGTTGGCAGCAGCAAGCAGGTCCACTTTTTTATTCAATTCCACCAGCAGGCCGAAATGTTCGGTCGATACCAGGTTGACTGCCGCTTTCTCAAACTTCTCGCCCCCGTCATCCACCAATTCATTGTATCCTTCTCCACCACTGATGCGCATATCCGATTTAGGGCCCCGGTGTATATTGCCGGGATTCCACTGCACGGCATATTTCAGCTTATCTTCCGAATGATCCGAATTGGGTATGCCGTTCTCTTTTACTTTGGCCTTCAGGGTTTCACCACTATTGGCGGAGCTGCTGACATAAGGCAGTGCATTGGTAATATACGTGTCAATAGGATTCAGTGATTGTGCTTTTTGAATTACGGCTTCTATCTTTTTTTCATTATTCGATACGGCAACCAGTGCATCGGCAATATCTGCCACACCGATCATTTCCGGTGCATAAGGATCTATCCGGGTCAATGCACCCATCCCGGTTTGCTCTACGATCGACCTAACGGAGGGCATATACCCAATGCGGATGATGCGAGCATTCTCCGGATCATTCAGCAGGTCAACTATCGGGCGGCGCATCTTTTGTATCAGCCTGTCTCTTAAAGCCAGTATTTTGGGTTTCAGAACTTCTTCCCGGATCGCAACCCATAAAGTATCCAGGGTAGTATTGGTCTTGATATGCGGCAGGAGTTCTTCGCTTGTCACCGAGATTGTTTCTTTGGGGAATAATCCATTCACGGCAAAAGCGGTATCCTGAGCCCGGGTTTTCTGCCATTGTTCTTCGGCATTCGATTCCAGTTTCTGTTGTTTCTTTTCCAGTTCGGTATCTCCGGCAGCCAACCGCAGTATTTCTTTCAATTTACCGACAACCGTAACCAGCTTGTTTTCCGGAATAATATGGTGGTAGGTAAAATCTGTTTTTTTCTTTCCATCGAAAGTATAGGACTGTTGAAATGTATCGTGTCCGGGCAGGAGACCCGAATAATCACTGGCTAATTGCGCTACTACCTGGGACCCGCTGGTTGGCACTACTGCCTGCTTTTGAACTGGTACAGCAGGACGACCTGCTGCCCTATGCCCCTGGCTATCTTCGCTTTGCGGGCGGTTTACACGGATATTGGATGGTGATTGATACATGAATTGACCGGCCCTTGCGGAGCACGGCTTACTAAAATAAGAAAAATTACCGCATACTAGTTCCTGCGCAACAACTTGTACAGGCGGATCGCCAACAGCAGCAGGAGGATAAACAGAAGAAGTCCTAACATTCCCCAGGCCAGGCTGATCCCCTGTTTAACCACTACAAGCATTACAATTGCCACCAGGAGAATGGTAGCTACTTCATTCCAAACCCTTAATTGTTGGGAACTGTATCGGAATTCTCCCCGGCTCTCCTGCACCACCAGCCGGTGCAGGGTATAATGATAGCAGTACAGTAACAATACCAGTCCCAGTTTGATTTGCAGCCATAATCCTTCGGGTGTCATCAAAACAACCTGCCAGTTACCGTTGAACAGGACCCAGGTACCCATGATAGCCGTGAGAATAGCAGAGGGCCAGGTAATACCGAACCATAGACGCCGCATCATGATACGGAACTGATTCCGCAGGATGCTTTTTTCGGGCTCCGGTTTGTCACCGGCTTCCGTGGCATAAATGAAAAACCGGGGCATATAAAACAGACCGGCAAACCAGGTAACGACAAATATGATATGGAGGGCTTTTAAGTAGGGGTACATACCTGTAGATAATTTTATGGATCTGTCGCGCCTATATGGTGAATAGTAAATGGTCAATGGTGAGTGGTCAATTCCTCTTATTGACTGTTGACTATTCACCAGTCATTTTTATTCCCTGTCGATTATTCGCTGCTTCTCTTCACCCAGCCGGCAAGTGCCTCCACCCATGCCGGATCATCATTCAGGCAGGGGATCATTTCGTAGGATTCGCCGCCAGCTTCCAAAAAAGTTTCCTTGCCGCGCATAGCGATTTCCTCCAGTGTTTCCAGGCAATCGCTCACAAATGCCGGGCAAAGGATGAGCAGGTTGCGGATGCCTTCTTTGGGCATCTCCGCCAACCGGATATCGGTAAAAGGCTGCAACCAGCCCTTGCCAAGTCGCGACTGGAAAGCAATACTGTATTTTTCTTTTGGCACCTTTAATTGGGCAGCCACCAGCCTGGTAGTGGTAAAAACCTGGTGGCGGTAACAGGTATCATGTGCAGGAGAAGGTGTATCGCAGCAGTCGGCCGAACAAAGGCAGTGTTTGCCGGTGGTATCGCTTTTCCGGATATGGCGTTCCGGGATGCCGTGATAGCTGAAAAGCAGGTGATCATAGGGCCGGTCAAGATAAGGCCGGATATGATTTGCCAGAGCCTGTATATACACTTCTTCCTGGTAAAATGCTTTCAGAACAGATAAACGGAAAGGATAGTTTCCTTTTTTATGATGTTCCTGTGCATATACCACAGCTGTTTCATAACTGCTCATGGCATAATGCGGATACAATGGCACCAGTACTACTTCTTTCAGTTGCGGGTATTGCTGCTGCAGTTGGTCGAATGCTTCTTTGGGCGAAAAACTGCCATAGCGCATTGCCATGGCAACCGGTTCTTCCAAACGCGCCTGTAAGGCATTCTGTAATGCCCGGGTCAGGACAATCAGAGGAGAACCCTGCGCCGTCCAGATGGATTGATAAGCATGTGCGGATTTCGGCGCCCGGAATGGCACAATAATCCCCCTGACCAGCAGCAGGCGGGCGAGATAGGGTATATCAATCACCCGTTCATCCATCAGAAACTCATTCAAATAGCGGCGTACATCCGGCACCGCTGTGGAATCGGGAGAGCCCAGGTTCATCAGTAATACCGCCTTTTGCGGAGTAACAGTTGTTAGCATATTCATGACAAAGGTATTATAACATTTGACCCGCAGGAAGGTTGTTTCTTGGGTCAAGCCCTGGATTTTACAGCTGAAAATAAGGTCTGGACAAAACGTGACAGAGAAATGACAAAGCAATGACGAATCTCATGCTTTTCAAAAATATAAGCGGGATACCTTTGTGGGGTAAGAACGCAGCAGTAAGCACAGACATGGATATTAACCAGTTTTTCGTAGCAGGTATCAACTATAAAAAGTCAGACGCAGCCGTCAGGGGTGAATTTGCCGTTGGTACTGACCAATATGCCCAGTCGCTCGCTGACGCCCGTGCAGAAGGCCTGGAAGAAGTTTTTGTACTCAGCACCTGCAATCGTACCGAGATTTATGGACTCACCGGCGATGTAAACCAGTTGATCCAACTCTTGTGCCGGCATACATCCGGCAGTGTAGAAACATTTACGCAACTCAGCTATATCAAACAGGGCCGAGATGCTATTGACCATATTTTTGCGGTAGGTGCCGGGCTGGATTCCCAGATTTTAGGTGACTATGAGATTGTTGGCCAGATGAAAACAGCTGTAAAATTCGCCCGTGAAAATCATTGTATGGGTGCTTTTATCGAAAGATTGTTCAATACCGTTCTTCAGGCATCAAAAGCCATCAAAAATCAAACAGCTCTTAGTGGCGGCACCATCTCGGTTTCCTTTGCCGCTATCCAGTTCCTGAAAAGCCAACTGATCGACAAACACCCCGTGCGGATCCTGTTACTGGGTACCGGTAAAATCGGCCGGAATACCTGTAAAAACCTGGTAGATTATCTGAGGCATCCGGAAATCGTACTCATGAACCGTACGGAAGACAGAGCGCTGGAATTGGCTGCTGAACTTGGATTGCGCACAGCCCCGCTTACTTCCCTGGAAGAAGAAATCAAAACCGCAGATGTAGTGATTGTTGCCACAAATGCCGAAAAAGCGGTTATAACCAGCCAACATCTCTTGTCTGCCGGTCCGAAAGTGCTGATTGACCTGTCTATACCGAATAATATTGATCCGGCTGTTGCCAAACTTCCCGGGGTCATACTGGCCAATGTGGATGA
>CAZAOR010000298.1:0-2740 GCA_964486805.1 uncultured Sediminibacterium sp.
TTGTGGCGACTGATCCCATGGAAGCGCAACTCCCGCATAAAAACCTGCGTCTCTGGTAGCACCAACGCAATTTTGATATCCGCTCCAACAATAGGGCGGTGGAGATTTATCCATTCCTCTTGTGAATTCTAACCCATTAAGCAAGTCCGGAAACCCAATGTAAAATTTTCTATAGATATTAGCGGATCCATTGGCGCCATTAAATTCTAGCTGGCCGGGGTTACTACTACAAATGGAGCCGCTAGGGCCAGGGAAAAACCCGCAAGATTCTCCCAAATAGACAGTCAAACCAGGAGAAATGTATTGAAGTGCATCACTTGGAGCCTCGGTGCTAAACCGGTAAAATACATGGCCAAAATCGCCATTATACGGCATAAAACTATAACCTGGGTTCGGCTGGTCAACAAACACCTCGAAATAGGAGAGGTATTTGCTTGCGCCGACATTGAAAGCATACCAGGACGATGAGGTTTGCGGTGTCACGTCAATGTCGGTATTGTCGGGAAATGTCGCATACGCATGGCCGTTGCTGTCCAAATGTTTTCCCGCCACCGTGATTTGATTCGCCGGTATCCCCGCTCCCGTGTTCCAATCCTGCGCCCCGACACTCATAAAGTTTTTGGCACGGCTTTTTCTATGGTTGCTGTGTCGAGTTCAATTATTTGCCTTTGTCTTTCGCCGCTTGTAACCAATATAGCCAGATTGAGGTTGAATGTGGTGGCGGTTGATCAAAGACAATTTTTACATTGTAGCTTTCCTGCTCACGAATTAGGCGATCCAAATTTACGCTGTTGGTGTTCCATGGGTCTGTTAAGATAAGACTATATGGAACACCATTCCCTTCTAGCCAGTTGCATTGTCTTGCTAATTCAGAATTAATAGGAAACTCGACATTCGTAGTTTCATTTGACATGTGAATATGTCCCGAAAAGAGAAAAGGCGGTTTTAACATCCTTCCAACTCCCGGTGTGCCCAAAACAAAATTGTAAGAGTGTCCTTTGGGAGCACGAAAACTAAACTCCAAAATGTTATTTGTGCATTCCATGAGCTTGATGCTTTGGGGAACAAGAACGTTCCTCGCCACGGCATAAATGAACCATGCGCCAATAATCAACGGAATTGCCGCAATTACTATTGGAGCAACTCCTCGTTGGATAATTGGAAATTTGCGTCTGATGGCAAGTCCGAGGATAAAACCAATGCCTCCTGCCATGATTAAAAATTCTTTAGGCGTATAGCTGGCAAGTAATTTTGAAAAAAAATAAGAAACAAATGGTATGCCAGTAATTACAAGAATGATGCTACCGCCGGTTACTACAAGCGCGCCGACAATTCCACTTCTAATTACTCCAAAAAAATCCTTAAAATTAACAGCTTTCATATTTAATACTATGGTAGGAATAATGGCGAATACACCGTGTTTTCATCAGGATACATCCAATTAAGCACCATGCCAAAATATTGCGGCCATGCAGATACCGCCAAGCTAGAGCCTCCCGCTGATTTCGCCGCATCTCTGACTGCTTGAACGCAATTATGATCAGGGGCTGAATAGGTGCCGGGATTGGAGTAAAGCCCATGCGTGAATTCAAGCGCATTGATCAAATCATTGAAGCCAATATAAAATGACGCTTTTACTGTATAGCTTCCACTGTCTTGAAGATTTAATTTTCCCGGTCCATACAAATAGTATGGAAAAGTATCATTTGCAGGATAATAACCATAGGGTGAATTAGCCAAGAAAAATTGATTTGTAGCAGACAAATAACTTATTGCGTCTGCGGGTGCATCAGTTCTTAATCCCCAAAAGGCATGACCTTCATTGTATTCGCCATCTGGGAGAAAACCATTTGGATTCCCCTCCAAAACATACACCTCGAAATAGGAGAGGTATTTGCTTGCGCCGACATTGAAAGCATACCACGAGGCGGCTGCCTGCGGCGTCACGTCAACGTCGCTATTGTCGGCAAACACCGCATACGCATGGCCGTTGCTGTCCAATTTATGCCCCGCCACCGTGATTTGAGGCCCCGGTATCCATTCCCCATAATAATCCTCCGCGCTCGCGCTCAACCCAAACAAATTCTGCAATTTCCCCTTGCCTCCCGTGTGCAACACCATCTTTACTTCGTCACTCTCCGTCTGCGGCCCCGGCGGAACGTCCCCTTCCGCATACGCCACAAACATCGCCTCTCCATTTGTATAAGTCGCCGTGTAATTCGTCACATCCTGCACATTCACAAACTGCATCGAAATCTGGCCGGCCACCAGCGAAAAGTCCGGCGCATACATCTCGTCTACCGTCTCCACCGAATAACTGTTGCTGGCGTAATAATACGTATAGACATCGTGATACTTCCCGCCGCCGTTCTCCGTGTAATCCCATTGCGCCGTGTAAAGATTCCCTTCGCCGTTGTCATAGCCCGTGTCAAAGCAATGTACCGACGCCACTTTCACCTCCATCGGCTGGTCCGTGTTCGTGTTGGCGTCGGGGTCGCCGCCACTCGAATTGGCTTTCAAATCAAAACTGGCCACGCTGCCGGGACTGACCGGCACATTGTCCGCATTCCACGTCCCGTCCCCGTTGTTCGTGCCTTCAACGCCATTGACATAGACCGTCGCCGTCGGGTCGGAAATCACTCCGCTCACGTTCACCGTCGGATTCCATAAATCCCCGTCAATGCCTGTCAACGCCAGTGTCATGTCATTTTTAACCACATTGAAGTTCGTTTCGCTCATG
>CAZAOR010000299.1:0-3961 GCA_964486805.1 uncultured Sediminibacterium sp.
CCTGCACACGACCACCTACCGGACCTTGTTCGATGATGGTTCCGTATTATCGGAAATACACAAAGACACATTATACGGAACGGCAGGCAAAATCACCATCCACCCGGAAGTCAAAACTGCTAAAACACTGGGGCAGACTTCCTACTGGATCATCACATTCTGGGTATTTGTGATGATCATTTATGTGACCATGGTATATGGACCGATAGCGGCATTCCTGGTAGAGCTATTCCCGACACGTATCCGCTATACATCCATGTCACTGCCCTACCATATCGGCAATGGGGTATTTGGCGGACTTACACCCTTTATTGCAACATTGTTAACGACATTGTACATCGGCGATCATTATGCGGGATTATGGTATCCTATTGCCATTGCAGGTGTTTGCTTATTGATCGGTGCTCTGTATATCCGTAACCGGATCGACCCGGATATTGAAACCAGTTAAATAAAAATTATGAACCAGTTGAAACGATACAGCGGGATTTTGTGGATGGCATTGGGGCCGGTCGCATTTGTATACTTACTACGCACAGCTTTGGCCGAGATTGCCCATAAACCCCAAACAGAAACCCGTATCCAGTGGATCGTGTTTTTGGTGGTAGCTTTTCCCATTGCACTTGGCTTATTCCTGTTCGGATGGTATGCGCTGAGGGGAGAATATGATCATATACCGGAAACTTCAGCGGAATTGGAGGACTAACGGGTCGTACAAGCAAATCGATTGTTTTAACCCTATACAATTTCCTTCTCGGCAGGAGAGAGCCTGCAGTCAAACATCCGGATCCGGCCGAAGGGTCTCCCCCTTAGGTGAAGACCCTTCGGACAACTAATAGGAACGTCCCACGTTTAACGTTTCCATTCACCCGCAGGCCCTAATTTTGAAGTATGTCTATCCGGGTATCCCAGTTGCTGAAACAATATGGCACACAGAAAGCAGTGAACCAGGTTTCTTTTGAATTAACCAGGGGAGAGATTGTCGGCTTTCTTGGACCAAATGGCGCAGGCAAAAGCACGACCCTGAAAATGATCACGGGTTATCTGCAACCCGATAGCGGCCATGCCCTGGTGGAGGGGATGGATGTAACAGCACATCCCCTGGAAGTGAAGCGCATGATCGGCTACCTGCCCGAAGCCAACCCCCTCTATTATGAAATGTATGTGCGGGAATACCTGCATTTTATCGGAGGTATCCACCAGTTACCGCGTATCCGGAAATCCGTGCAGGAAGTAATTGAACTGACCGGCCTGACACTGGAAGCCGGGAAAAAAATCGGCCAGTTATCCAAAGGGTACAAGCAAAGAGTGGGACTGGCTGCCGCATTGATCCACGATCCCAAGGTCCTGATCCTTGATGAGCCTACCAGCGGACTGGATCCCAACCAGATACTGGAAATCCGCGAAGTAATCCGAAAGCAGGGTACCACCAAAACCGTATTATTCTCCTCCCATATATTGCAGGAAGTGGAAGCCATCTGCGACCGGGTGATCATCATCAACAAAGGCCGGCTGGTTGCCGACAGCACCCTTGCGGATCTGCGCAAAGGCCATACCCGGCAGCAGGCCGTGATCGTATCCTTCCAGGAGCCCGTACTTGCGGAATGGTTGCAGAATCTTCCCGGCGTCATCCAGGCAATGCAGTCTCCAGGCGATCAAAGCTGGCAGTTGCAGACCGAAAATGCAGAACAGGTGAGAAAACAACTGCTCGAACTGACCATTGAGCGACACCTCAATATTGTTTCCCTGCAAACCGAATCCCAAAGCCTGGAACAGGTATTCCGCCAACTGACAGCCGATAGCTGATAGCCGCCAGGCTAATACAAACAATTGTTATCATTCTGATCATACAAACGCCGCAATCGTTTGAAGTGGACAGATATCCCTGTTTGCATACACATAAAAACTGCGAATTGCTTACATTGCGGGCGCGAAACCTTGCTGGTTACGCATTATTCATCAAACCCTTTATATGAGCTACATTATTGAAGTACATGCCCGGCAAATACTTGACAGCCGTGGAAACCCCACTGTGGAAGTGGAAGTTTTAACAGATGATGGCGCACTCGGACGCGCTGCTGTTCCCAGCGGGGCCAGCACCGGCATCCATGAAGCAGTGGAACTGCGGGATAATGACAAGAAAAAATATGCCGGCAAAGGCGTTCTGAAAGCCGTTGCCAATGTCAATGATATTATTTCGGGGGCCATTGTCGGCATGGATATCGCCCAACAGGCTGAGATCGACGAGGCCATGATCGAACTGGACAATACCCCTAACAAATCCAAATTAGGTGCCAATGCCATCCTGGCCGTAAGCATGGCCGTTGCCAAAGCAGCAGCAGAAGAAGCCGGACTGCCCCTGTATCGCTATATCGGCGGTACCAATGCCCGTACCCTGCCCATGCCCATGATGAATATCCTGAATGGCGGTGCCCACGCAGATAATAAAATTGATTTCCAGGAATTCATGATCATGCCCGTTGGTGCACCTTCTTTTAGCGAAGGATTGCGCTGGGGTGTGGAGATCTTCCATGTACTCAAATCCGTATTGAAGAAAAAAGGATTCAGTACCAATGTGGGGGATGAAGGCGGCTTCGCACCCAATATCCAGAGTAATGAAGAAGCGATTGAAACCGTACTGGAAGCCATCCATGCTGCCGGTTACAAAACCGGTTCACAGGTAGTGATCGCCATGGATGCCGCTAACAGCGAATTATGGGACAGCAAAAAGAAAAAATATGTCTTCCATAAAAGCAGCGGCAAAGCCGTGAGCAGCGATGAACTGGTGAAATTCTGGGAAAAATGGGTAAAGCAATACCCCATCGTTTCCATTGAAGACGGTATGGCAGAAGATGATTGGAACGGCTGGAAATCACTGACACAGGCCCTCGGCAGTAAATGCCAGTTGGTGGGTGACGACCTGTTCGTAACCAATGTAACCCGCCTGCAAACCGGTATCGACAAAGGCATTGCCAACGCGCTGCTGGTGAAAGTCAACCAGATAGGTACCCTTACGGAAACCATCAATGCAGTCACCATGGCGCAGCATAATGGTTACAATACCATTATGAGCCATCGCAGCGGTGAAACGGAAGATACCACCATTGCTGACCTTGCTGTAGCACTGAACTGCGGCCAGATCAAAACCGGCTCTGCCAGCCGTACAGACCGGATTGCGAAATACAACCAGTTGATCCGTATCGAAGAAATGCTGGGCAGTATCGGCAACTATCCCAAAGGCAAAATCCATTTCGGATCCAAATAACAAACCCGTGCAACCGGCGGAATGCCCTGTTCCGCCGGTTCTGCACAGGTGTTGATTTTTTCCCGCGTGCCGGAAGCCTCATCCCTGTTAATTTTAAACCATGGCTTTTTCACCACTAACCAAGAAACTGGTCCGGGTATTCACCAATAAATACCTGGTGGTATCCGCATTTTTTGTGCTGTGGATGCTGTTTTTCGACCAGCGGGACGTATTCCAGCAAAGGGAAAAAAGGAAGGAATTACAGCAATTGGAAGCTAAAAAAGCCTATTACCAGCAGGCCATCGAATCTGCCAAACAGGAATTACAGGACTTGCAGAATAATCCCCAGGCATTGGAAAAATTCGCCAGGGAGCACTACCTCATGAAGAAACCCGGTGAGGATATTTATATCCTGGAAGATTCTCTGCCGGATCAAAAATAAAATCCCGCTAAAATCGTTCGGACGCAATGGCTGGTCGGTCGCCGCCAATGCCGACAATATTCTTCCCGCTTCTCCGTTTTATACATTGCTGTATCGACCAGTACTTTTTACAGGCGTAGGCAGCCAGTATCCCCCGGGGTATTGTTCAGATGTATGCCGGCATCCAACATGCACATACCCTGCGAATAAGCGGAGTGTTATGAAAAAAGTCAAGGAAGAAGACCTGATCCTGTATCTGTACAAGGAATGTACGCCAAAAATGAAGGCTGCCATTG
>CAZAOR010000300.1:0-2834 GCA_964486805.1 uncultured Sediminibacterium sp.
TCCCACTGTTTGCGCCCCTGGTGAAGATATACGATATGATCACCTATTTCCATTACACTGTTCATATCGTGGGTCACCACGATGGTGGTAATATTGTATTCGACGGTAATTTCCTTGATGAGTTTATCAATCACCAAAGAAGTCTGGGGGTCCAGGCCGGAATTGGGCTCATCACAGAAGAGGTATTGGGGGTTGAGCACAATAGCACGGGCAATACCCACCCTTTTCTTCATCCCGCCGCTGATTTCAGAAGGATACTTTTTATGGGCATCCACCAGGTTCACACGGGCCAGCACCTCGTTCACTCTTTTCTTTTTTTCGGCCTGGGTCCAGTTGGTGAACATATCCAGGGGGAAGTAAACATTCTGCTCTACTGTCATGGAATCAAACAGTGCCGTACCCTGGAACAACATGCCGATCTGCTGGCGCAATTGCTTGCGGGTTTCATTATCCATTTTCAGCATATCATCTCCGCCGTACAAGATCTCGCCGGTTTCCGGTTGAAATAATCCAACCATGCATTTGGTAAGCACGGTTTTGCCGCTGCCACTGGTGCCGATGATCAGGTTGCATTTACCTGATTCCATGGTGGCGCTGATATCTTCCAGGATCACTTTGCCCGCAAATTCCTTGTGAATATGTCTGATCTCAATCATCTTCCCGCAAGTTAAACGATAGTTTGTTATCAGAAAGCTATAACAGGATCAGGCATTGATCACCTGGTTGCGCAGCAGGTCTTCCCACTGGTCTCTCCGGCCTATCAGCCTGGCCCGGCCATTGGCCACCAGCACCTGGGCGGGTTTAAAACGTGAATTATAATTGCTGGCCATCTCATAACCATAAGCGCCGGCATTGTAAAACACAAGTAAATCGCCTTCCCTTATTTCCGGCAGGGATCGGTCGGTGGCGAAACTGTCTGTTTCACAGATATTACCCACAACGGTATAGGTATGCAAGGGCCCGTCGGGATGAGAGATGTTTTCAATGCGGTGATAGGCATCATAGAACATGGGCCGGATCAGGTGATTAAAACCACTGTCAATACCTGCAAAATGAATAGTGCCGGAAGTTTTAAGCACATTCACTTTGGTAACCAGATATCCGCATTCGCTGACCAGGAATTTTCCGGGTTCGAACCATACCTGCAGGTTGCGGCCTGTTTTCGTTTGCAGGTTTTTGATATAGGCAATTACTTCCCGACCCAGTAAGGGCAGATCCGTTCCGGTTTCATTTTCCCGGTAAGGTACTTTGAAACCACCGCCCATATCCAGGAATTGCACTTCTGGAAAAAGCGGCAGCAGATCTGAAAAGATTGATGCTACCTGCATGAAAACCGCTACATCTTTTATCTCACTCCCGGTATGCACATGCAGTGCCACAATCTGTAACTGGTATTGGCTCACTAGCTGGCGGATCGCATCAGTTTGCTCGATCGGGATGCCGAATTTGCTTTTTTCGTGACCGGTGGAGATTTTCAGGTTGCCGCCGGCCATGATCTTCGGACGCAGACGAATGCCGACCGGATAATTATGCCCGAATCGTTTCCCGAATTTTTCCCGGTTGGAAAGGCTGTCAATCTTAATGTGTACCCCTAATGATGCGGCTTCTTCGATTTCGGAAAAAGCAATACCGTTACTCGTGTACAGCACACGATGGGGTTCGAAGCCGGCATGCAGCGCCAGTTTTACTTCGTTGATGGAACTGCAGTCCACATCACAACCGAGTTGCCGGATATGTTGCAGGATATTGATATTGGTGAGTGCCTTGCAGGCATAAAAAAAGCGGGCTGGTCCATCCCGGAAAGCATCTTTCAGGCGTTGGTATTGTGCGGTGATCTTTTCTGCGTGATAAATATAAACGGGGGTGCCATAGGTATCGGCAATCTCAATCAGTTGCTGGTGTGATAAATTGTCAGACATACCACGAAGATAGGCTGTGAAAAGACAGGCCGATATTATTCGGGCTTTTCTTCTTCTGTTTCAGGAGAGTCGGACGCTGAGCCGGATTGTTCTTCTGGCGTTTCATCCTGCACTATCAACTGTCCTTCTTCATTGACGGAGATTTCGGAAACGTTTGCTGTTTCTTCTTCCAGGGAGGCGGCAACCTGCTGGTCGGTGAAGTCGGAAGGCTGCACCACGGTGCCTTCCACGATCTGCTCGGCGAGTACTTCCTTAATTTTGGGAAGGTCTTCGGGGGTATTGATGCCGAAATAGTCCATGAAATTGCGGGAAGTGGCATATACCAACGGCTTACCCGGCATATTTTCATTGCGGCCGCTGATCAGGATCAGTTCCTTTTCCAGGAGTTTCTGGATGCTGTAATCACTGTTTACACCGCGGATTGCCTCAATTTCTCCTTTGGTGATGGGTTGTTTATAGGCAATGATGGCCAAGGTTTCCAGCGCTGCGTGCGATAGCCTTTTCAGGAATTTGTCCCCATTGAGCTGAGCGATGGTGGCATGGTAGGTTTTCTTGGTCAGGAACTGCCAGCCTCCTCCGCTTTCGCGCACTTCAAACGGATAAAACTCCGTGTCATATTTTTCGCGGATACCTGCCAATGCTGCCAGTACCTGGTCGTCTGTTACCCTTTCTTCCAGGAAACCGAAAGTATTGTTGATAAGTTCTACAATATCCGCGGAGCTCAGTGGTTTTTCACTGGCAAAAATCAGCACTTCGATATGCGGTATGATCTGACTGAGTTCCATAGCAAATTGATAATAGGCCGGTTTGAAAATTAGGAGAATCCGGTTAAATAACGGGCATCCTTTTTCAAACAGCCGGGTGAATTATCCCTGTAAAGCCGCAGCGCCGCTCACGATTTCGGTCAGTTCGGTG
>CAZAOR010000301.1:0-5292 GCA_964486805.1 uncultured Sediminibacterium sp.
AGAGCGGTAAGCGGGAAAGGATACCGACCATGATGATAATGGAAGTACCATTGCCCAGACCTTTGTCCTGTATCTTTTCACCCAGCCACATAACGAAGAGGGTACCGGCAGTCAGTACCACGATGGTAGTAAAACCAAAAAAAGGCTTATAAGCAGGCAGGATTGCTTCTGCATAACCGGGACTATTGAGGTAAGCAACATAGGCGCCTGCCTGGAAAACAGTCACGATAACAGTCAGATAACGGGTCCACTGGTTAATCTTTTTACGTCCGCTTTCCCCTTCTTTTTGTACTTTCTGCAACTGGGGTACCAGGATAGTCATCAATTGCATGAAGATAGAAGCGGAGATATAGGGCATAATACCCAGGGCCAGGATGGAAGCCTGGGAAAAACCGCCGCCTGCAAACATATCAAAGATGCCCAGCAGGCCGTTGGTTTTGGCAGCTTTCTGTGCCTGATCGATTTTATTGGGATCAAGACCCGGCAATACGATGTGGTTACCGAGACGATACATCAGGATCAGCGCCAGCGTAACAATGATCTTGTTACGTAACTCTTCGATCGCCCAAATATTTTTTAATGTCTGAATTAATTTTTTCACGTAAGTGGAATTGAAAAAGTTAACACACAAGCCAAAAGACGCATCTGTGATGCGTCTTGCAAATTACATCAAAATTATTGGATAATTTCAATGGAGCCTCCGGCTGCTTCAATGGCGGCTTTGGCTTTTTCGCTGGCAGCATGCACTTTGAAACTCAATTTGGTTTTCAGCTCACCGGTAGCCAGTATTTTCACTTTAGCGGTACGACCAATCAGACCGTTAATATACAGGTTTTCAAGGCTGAATTCTGAGAAACCATATTTTTCAGCCAGTTGGTCGATCTGACCCAGGTTAAATACCGTAAACTCAACACGATGAATATTTTTGAAACCACGCTTGGGGATCCGGCGTTGAATGGGCATCTGGCCGCCTTCGTGCGCCATTTTACTCTTATAACCAGCACGGCTCTGGCCACCTTTATTACCTTTTGTGGAAGTACCACCCTTTCCGGATGCTTCACCACGACCAATACGTTTTTCTTTGTGTGTTGCGCCTGTAGCAGGCTTGAGATTGTGCAGTTTCATATACTTGATTTGAACTTACGGGGAATCCCCCCTCGCATGAATAATAAAAAAGCGATCCTAAAGAATATTTGAAAATGAAAAATGAATCAAACGGGTTGACTCATTCTCAGTTTTTCTCTTTGGACTATTTACAGTTCTTCAACTTTCACCAGGTGGCTCACTTTGTTCACCATGCCCAGAATCTGCGGGGTAGCTTCTACTTCACGGGAAGCATGCAGCTTTTTCAGGCCCAGTGCCAGCAGGGTTTGCTTCTGACGTTCTGAACGGTCTATACCGCTTTTCACTTGTGTGATCTTAATTTTTTTCATAACACTTTATTGGTCTTTGGTCTTTAGTCTTTGGTCAGCAGTATTATTGACCATGCACTATTCACCAGTCACAAAAACTATCCGTTAAATACCTTGCTCAGTTTCAGGTTGCGGTTTTTGGCAATTTGAACGGGTTCCCGCAGGAGCCCCAGCGCCTTGATGGTTGCTTTTACCACGTTATGGGGGTTGGCCGAACCGAGGCTTTTTGCAAGCACATCGGTAACACCGGCGCTTTCCAGAACTGCGCGCATACTGCCTCCTGCAATCACACCAGCCCCATGAGCGGCAGGCTTGATCAGTACTTTGGCGGCGCCTTCTTTGGCCCATTGGTCGTGGGGAATTGTACCATGCATGACTGGTACTTTAACCAGGTTTTTCTTGGCATCTTCGATTCCTTTTGAAATCGCTTCCTGTACTTCTTTGGCTTTACCGAGGCCCTGACCTACCACACCGTTTTCATTACCAACCACCACCAGCGCAGAGAAGCTGAAGGTACGTCCGCCTTTGGTGGTTTTCACCACGCGGTTAATGGCAACTACTTTTTCCTTCAGTTCCAGATCGCCACCGGATTTCACTTTATTGACACTTACTTTAGACATGTATCTGATGATTAAAGATGGTTAGTTAATTAAAATACGAGGCCTCCTTCGCGTGCACCGTCTGCCACAGATTTTACCCGGCCATGGTACAGGTTACCGCCCCGGTCAAACACACAGGTATCAATACCCAGGTCTTTGGCCTTGCGTGCGATAGCAGCGCCTACCAGTTTGGATTTTTCTGACTTATTTATTTTCTGGGCAGCGATCTCCTTGTCTTTTGAGGATGCGGATGCCAGTGTAACAGAAGCATCATCATCGATCAGTTGTGCATAGATCTCAGCATTGCTGCGAAATATAGACAGACGGGGCTTTACGCTGGTACCTGCCACTTTCTTGCGGATACGATAGCGGATTTTCTGCCTTTGAATTAATTTACCCATTGTTATTGCTTTGTGACCTCCGATTCGGCCGGAAGCCTGTTATTAACTAAATTCATTTGCAAGCCGTCGAGCTACCTTTTATTTACCGGCAGCCTTACCAGCTTTTCTGCGAAGCACTTCACCTGCATATTTCACACCTTTTCCTTTGTAAGGCTCTGGCTTACGCAGGCTGCGCAGTTTGGCAGCTACCTGGCCAATCAATTGTTTATCGATCCCTTCCAGCATGATCTTTGGGTTCTGTCCTTTTTCTGTCAGGGTCACTACTTTCAGTTCTTTGGGAACCTCAAAGATGATATTATGTGAATAACCCAGTGACAGATCCAGCAGATTCCCGGAATTAGCTGCTTTATAACCTACCCCCACCAGTTCCAGTTCTTTTTTGAAACCTTCTGTCACACCTTTTACCAGGTTATTGAGCAGGGCGCGGTACAAGCCATGCATGGCACGGTGGCGAATCTGGTCGGTTGGCCGGTCAACGGTCACTTCTGTACCTTTTACTGTAACAGTAATATCCCTGTCGATCGCCTGTTTTAGTTCCCCTTTAGGGCCTTTTACGGTAACAACATTGTCGCTACCTACCGTAAGTGTTACACCAGCAGGCAGTATGATCGGTTTCTTTCCTATACGAGACATAGTCGATTGTTTATTTGGGTTTATTTCCCTGTTCTGTGTTCAGCTCCGACTAAAAGCTTAATTGTCAGAAAAGGATGATTATTTTTCTATGTGTGATTATGAAATATAGCACAATACTTCACCACCAACATTCTGCGCCTTTGCCTGCTTGTCGGTCAGGACTCCTTTGGAAGTACTGAGGATCGCGATGCCCAGTCCGTTAATCACGCGGCGGATATCAGCCGGCTTGGCATACTGGCGCAGACCCGGACGGCTTACGCGCTCCAGGGAGCGGATAGCTGCCTGTTTTGTTTGGGGATCGTATTTCAGGGCGATCTTGATCAGGCCTTGCTTACCATCTTCCTCGAATTTGTACTTCAGGATATAACCTTGCTCGTACAGGATCTCTGTCAGGCGCTTTTTCAGGTTAGATGCAGGGATCTCTACCAGTCGGTGACCAGCCATCTGTGCGTTACGGATTCTGGTTAAGAAGTCTGCTATGGGATCAGTTACCATATTGTTTCGATTAATACTTTGTTCAAAATTTGTTTCAACAACTGCCGGTTACCAGCTTGCTTTTTTCACACCCGGGATCTGACCATTGAGCGCCATGTCACGGAACACAATCCTCGAAATTCCGAAGTAACGCATATAGCCACGCGGGCGCCCTGTTAACTGGCAACGGTTTTTCAGCCTTACAGGGGAAGCGTTTTTCGGCAGTTTGTCCAGTGCAGCATAGTCACCTGCTGCTTTCAGCGTTGCACGCTTTTCTGAGAATTTGGCTACCAGTTGTTCACGTTTTACCTGGCGGGCTGTTACGGATTTCTTTGCCATGGATATTAATTGTTTTCTTTTTTAGCGTTTTTGAAAGGCATGCCCAGTTCTTTCAGCAATTCGTAAGCTTCCTCATTGGTTTGAGCGGTGGTTACGAAAGTGATGTCCATCCCGGTGATTTTATTGACTTTATCAATATCGATTTCCGGGAAGATGATCTGTTCGGTAATACCCAGGGTATAGTTACCGCGACCATCGAAAGCTTTATCGCTAACTCCTTTGAAGTCACGTACCCGGGGAAGCGCCACAGATACCAGGCGATCCAGGAATTCATACATTTTTTCGCCGCGCAGTGTTACACGGGCTCCGATCGGCATTCCCTTACGCAGTTTAAAGTTGGAAATATCCTTCTTTGAAACGGTAGGTACTGCTTTTTGGCCGGTGATGGTATTCAGTTCTTCTACGGCGATGTCCACCAGTTTCTTATCGGTCACAGCGCCATTCACACCACGGTTGATACAAATTTTCTCCAGCCTGGGAGCCTGCATGATCGTCTTGTAGGCGAATTTTTTCATGAGCGCAGGTACAACATCCTTGCTGTACTTAGTCGCTAATCTCGGAGTGTATTTAGTTGTACTCATTATTTGATTACCTCCCCTGATTTTTTAGAGATTCGAACTAGTTTTCCATTCTCGCGGGTGCGCTTAACTTTAGAAGGTTCGCTTTTTTTAGCGTCCCAAAGCATCACATTGCTGATATGAATCGGTGCTTCCATCTTCATGATACCACCTTTGGTATTCGCTGCAGAAGGTTTGGTGTGTTTGGTTACGATGTTCACACCTTCTACTACCACACGCCCTTTATCCACAATCACTTCCAGCACTTTGCGGGGTTTCTTCAGGTCCTTGTCATCACCGGCGATCACCACAACAGAATCACCTTTCTTGATGTTGAACTTGGGTTTGAATCTTGTACTCATTTTTGAGCTTTTAGCATTTAGCGGTTAACCGTCAGTCAACCATTGTTTTTATTCCTTTGCTTTGATCGCTATGGGCCTGTGACCGATAGCCAACAGCCAGTTCTTATAATACTTCCGGGGCCAGTGAAATAATCTTCATATAACCCTTATCCCGCAATTCCCTCGCAACAGGTCCGAAAATACGTGTGCCACGGGGCTCATCAGCATTGTTCAGCAGTACCACTGCATTATCGTCAAAGCGGATATAGGATCCATCTTTACGACGCAGCTTATTTTTGGTACGAACGATTACTGCCTTGGATACCGTGCCTTTCTTAATACCCCCTGCAGGAATAGCATCTTTTACGGTAACGACGATTTTATCGCCGATTTTTGCGTAATCCTGGCCGCTGTTACCCAGCACCCGGATGCAAAGCACTTCCTTGGCACCACTGTTATCAGCTACATTTAATCTGCTTTCTTGCTGGATCATTTTATTAACTTTTATATCTATTCTGCCCCAAAGGACGTATAGA
>CAZAOR010000302.1:0-3108 GCA_964486805.1 uncultured Sediminibacterium sp.
GAAAAGTATTCAACGTCGACAGTTTATTCAAAAAGCACTGGGTGGAGTCGCGGCATTGTCGGCGTCCAAAATGAACGGGCTGACTTTTGCCGAAAGCATTTCCAATCTGCCTTCGCCCGAAAAATTGGCGGGCAACGAAAATGTTCTTTCAAAACTGCGCGGCGTGAATCTGGGCGGCTGGCTCGTGCTCGAAAAATGGATGGCGCCCGATGTTTTTCGCGGCACGGATGCGCCGGATGAATACAGCCTTTGCCTCGATTGGGGCGACCGCGCCAAAGCCCGGTTGAATCAACATCGCGAAACGTTCATCACCGCCGAAGATTTTCGCTGGATTAAAAATCGCGGATTGAACGCCGTGCGCCTGCCGGTGGGCTATTGGGCGTTGGAAGCGTCAAAGCCATTCGTTGAATGTTCAAAGTTCATAGATTTTGCGCTGGAACAATGCCGGCAAAACAATTTGAAATTGCTGTTGGATTTGCACGGCGCGCCCGGCAGTCAAAACGGCTGGGACCACAGCGGGCGCAGCGGCCCCATCAACTGGCCGAAAGACCCGCAAAATATCCGGGAAACATTGCGCGTGCTGGAAAGTTTCGCGCAAAAATACGGCAAACATCCGGCGCTATGCGGGATTGAATTGTTGAACGAGCCGAACGCCCAAATCCCTTTGGAAATTCTCCAGCAATTTTATCAGGAGGCTTATCCGCGCCTGCGCAAACACATTGAGCCGGAGGTCGCCGTCGTCTTTCACGATTCATTCCGCCCGCTGGCGTGGAAAAATTTCATGCAGGCACCGGCGTTCGCCAATGTCATTTTGGACACGCATCTCTACCAATGCTTTGACAACAAAACCAAATTCGACACGGCGTTTGAACAACTGGCTTTTGCGCTGGACCGCAAGGAAACGCTGGATGAAATGCAGCGCGAAGAATTGCCGACCATTGTCGGCGAATGGTCCTTGTCGCTGCCGGAACCGGCGATGGACGGTCTTTCGGCATTTCAAGTTGAATCCACCCGGCGCGGTTTTGCGGACACGCAACTCCTGACCTACGGCGGAACTCACGGCTGGTTTTTTTGGAGCTACAAACTGGAATCGCTTTCCGAATGGAACTTTCGCCACTGCGTGGAGCGCGGCTGGCTGCCGGATAATTTTGCAGTTTGAAAAAAATCAAATACCGACACCTCTCACGGATTTTTCAGCACCGTGCTGGCATTTTGCAACCATTGTAAATCCGCATCCGGGTTTTGAGTGGGAGACAATCTGACAAAACCGGGATTGCCCGGTTGAATTGTCGGCGACTTCCACTCGTATAAAACGGTGGCATCCGTCCATTTTTTGATTTGAGCGTGACCGTCGGCAAAAACCAACCCTCCGGCACCATTGTGATATGAGGCCGGACAATCAATCCATTGTTGGACGTCCGGTTCGCAAATAAAAGAACCATCGTTGATGCTGATGGGATTTTCATCCATGAAAACCCAGAGATTGGCCGGACCCGGATTGATCAATTGACTTTCCCGATAATAAGAAACCACGGTCGTATTCTTATTGTAAGGCACGATGGGTGCCAGCCACTGATTGATGGACATGCTGCGCACATGAGGATAATTGCCGCCACCTGAACCAAATGACCCAGTGCTTTTGGTGCTGCTGCTGTCCGCGGGACATTTGTAAATTGCGGTGCTGTTGACGTAAGGATAAATCTGTCCGGCTTTGATCCACTGATAACCCACATTTTGACTCGCAGGAACACCAACCGGACTAAGTTGCGAAGTTATCTGCTGTTGACCCGGACACCATTGGACATTTGCGCCGCCAAGTTGCAGGCTTGGATCATTCGGACCCGTAAGAGAATTCAATTGATCTTCATCCGCGTTCGGAACGAGGCGGCCCCCATTATCTCCCGAATACATCAGCCAGCCGAGCGACAATTGCTTCATATTGCTCATGCACTGGATTCCCTGCGCCTTTTGTTTGGCCTTGGCCAGCGCAGGCAACAGCATTGCCGCGAGAATGGCAAAGATGGCGATGACCACCAGCAATTCAATCAGCGTGAATCCTTCGGCGACCGAACAGTTTCCCGTCCGGCATTTCGGACGGGAAACATTATCCTGACATTGATTTGTTTTCTTTAAGTTCATTGCCACTTACAACTACCCAATCATTACTGCGGTTCAGCCGAGACACGGTAATAACCCTGTCCATTGGTTGAAGGTTCGGGAATGGCATGAACATTTCCATCGCCGGCGAAACTGGCCACCTCCGACCAGCTCGGCGCTGAAAGACTGGGCGAATACCAGACCGTGTAGTTGAAGCCGGGCTGCGTGGGAACCGAGATTTGAATCTGGCCTCCGGCCAATGCGGCGGAGACGGCAAATGACCCGGCTTCCGTCGGCGCGGGCGTGAGCATAAAGAATTCCGCATTGAGGTTGCCGCCGCTCGTCAACCGTAAAGTAGCCTTGCCGTTAAGTTGAACGACCACTTGATTTCCGTTGGTGTCCAAAAGCGGAACCCAGTGCCAAGCTTGCCAACCTGCCCCCGA
Organism: uncultured Sediminibacterium sp.; assembly: GCA_964486805.1. GTDB lineage: Bacteria > Bacteroidota > Bacteroidia > Chitinophagales > Chitinophagaceae > Sediminibacterium. The sequence continues at coordinate 2,541 of CAZAOR010000302.1, forward strand.
CGCATCGGCAAATGAACCCAAAACTTGAACGGTTTGGTTTGACGTGCCGACGCCGCTGGTGACAAGGCTTAACGTTGTTCCGCTGAACCCACCCGCGTTTCCACCAGCCAGTCTTCCCCAGACATTCCATCTGCCAGCCGGATAGTCGCGTGTATAATTCAACCAACTGCCAGCGTCGAAGTATCCGATGTTGACCGGACCAATGATATTGGCGGCTCCAAAACCGGATGGGTCAAAAACGTAACCGCCGATTGTGCCATTGGTGAATGCCTCTTCCGCCGCGATGAATTTGGGACGCAAATAATCACTCGCCGCCTGGATACCCACCAAGCTAGTCTGAACCAGCAAATCGGCGCGATAGAGACAATTAGGATTATTAGTGCCGCTCACCTGCGCAGCCTGCAGGTCGGGGAAATTGATATCAATTCCCTGCTGTGAAACGACGGCATTATTGCCATCAGCATAATCCCCGCCCGGAAAACCAAAATAACTATTTGTTAGAAAGATTCCGGTTTGCGGTATCTTGTTGGCAAAACACGTCGGCACGGGATTGTCAATATATTGGCCG
>CAZAOR010000303.1:0-5392 GCA_964486805.1 uncultured Sediminibacterium sp.
CCCGCAAACCGGGCAGTTGGGATACCAATTGCTGCAACGCAGCAAGATCAGCAGGTTCCTCGTAGCGTGGAGCGGTATAAATCAGATTGCCTGACCAGTTGGTTCGGGGTAAACTTGCACCGGTTTCCATCATGCAATTAAGATAATCATTAATCCCTGACAGTTTTACTGCCGGGAGTATTTTGCATCAGACTCACGATAGGATTCGCAGCTTGGCATAATTGAGCATGATCTTTTTCTCTCCATTGAGTTTAAATTGAATCGTGGCAACCGGGTTATGTGCCGAGCCTTCCACTTTACTCACGGTACCAAAGCCGAATTTCTGGTGTTCTACCTCCTGTCCGGGTTGCAGGTTACTGGTATCGCTGGGTGTAAAATCATCGCTCGGCACATGCTCCACTACTTTATTTACCGGCGGCTGTACCGGCAAGTATTCGGGCTGAGTTTTGGTTTTATTGGTTTTGGAAGGCGGGGGGCCATACTTTTTTTCGGCATTGGCGGCTTCATTATTCCAGCCAAAGCCCCGCTGCATGCGCTCGTACCCGCTCCCCCAATCGGCCCCGAGATGATTACGTGCACCGCCTCCGGCATAGGATTTGTCGAGGTATTGCTCCGGCATTTCTTCAATGAAGCGGCTGGGTTCATTCTGTACCAGTTGACCGAAACGATACCTTGTATTGGCATAGGTAAGCCATAAGCGCTGCTTAGCCCGGGTAATGGCCACATAAAAAAGGCGGCGTTCTTCTTCCAGTTCTTCCCGGGTATTAATGCTCATCGCATTCGGGAATAGCATTTCCTCTATCCCCACTACAAATACACAACCGAACTCCAGTCCCTTTGCGGCGTGAATGCTCATCAGCTTTACCACATCACTGTCTTCCTTGTCATCATCTGCATCCGTCAATAAAGTGATCTGCTGCAGGTAAGCAGCCAGGCTTTTATCGCCCACTTCCCCATCTTCATTGGAAGGGCTTTCGGTCCACTCCTTGATAGAGTTCAGTAATTCCTGTATGTTCTCATAACGGGCCAGTCCTTCCGAGGTTTTATCACTGAACAGTTCCTTCACCAGGTTGGTATGTTTGCCCACCTGCATGGCAAGATCATAAGCGTTTTTACCACTTTCCAGCAAGCTTTGGAAATACCGGATCATGGTGACAAAATTCTGCAGCGATTCCAGGGTTCCTGCTTTGAAGCCGAATTCGCCTGCCCTGGCCAGGATGTCAAAAACGGGTACCTGGTGCTGGTTGGCAAGAATGACCGTTTTTTCAATGGTCGTTTTCCCTATGCCACGGGCCGGGTAATTAATGACCCGTTTGAGCGACTCTTCATCCTTTGTATTTACAATCAAGCGGAGATAGGCTACAAAATCCTTGATCTCCTTGCGCTGGTAAAAACTGATCCCGCCAAATATGCGATAGGGAATCCCCTGTCTGCGGAGGCTTTCTTCAAAAGAGCGGCTCTGTGCATTGGTGCGATAGAGAATGGCAAAATCCCGGTTGAAATAATGATTGCGCAGTTTTTGTTCCTGGATAGCATCTGCCACAAATCGTCCCTCGTCATTATCTGTCATGGTTCGCACGAGCCGGATCTTTTCGCCTGGCTCATTCTCCGTCCACAATTCTTTGGGGATCTGTCCTTTGTTATTCCCGATGACTTCATTGGCAACATGCAGGATATTCTGGCTGCTGCGGTAGTTTTGTTCCAGTTTTACCACTTTTACATCCTCATAATCCTTCTGAAACTGCAGGATATTTTCAATCGTGGCGCCGCGGAAACTGTAAATACTTTGCGCATCATCCCCTACTACACAAATATTTTCATGTGCAGCCGCAAGCAGTTTGGTGATCTGGTATTGTACAGGATTGGTATCCTGGTATTCATCAATCAGGATATACCGAAACTTATGCTGGTACTTGTGTAATACTTCGGGGAAGGTATTCAGCAGTTCATACATTTTCAGGAGCAGGTCATCAAAATCCATGGCCCCGTTCTTGAAACAGCGATTGGCATAAGCCGCATAGATCTGTGCGATGGCCGGGCGGTTGGAACGCATATCTTCCTGCTGGATATAATAATCCGTGGCATATTCAGCGGGGCCTACCAGGGCATTTTTGGCCGATGAGATACGGTTGCCGACAATATTGGGTTTGTATTGCTTGTCATCCAGGTTTAATTCATTGACCACCGTTTTTATAACCGATCGGCTATCATCTGTATCATAGATGGTAAAATGATTGGGATAGCCAATACGATGCGCTTCTGCCCGTAAAATACGGGCGAAAACACTATGAAAAGTGCCGATATACAGATTACGGGCTTCCGTATTACCGAGAATTTTCTCTACCCGTTCCTTCATCTCAGCTGCCGCCTTATTGGTAAAAGTGAGCGCCAGGATATTAAAAGCATCCACCCCGTTTGCCATCAGGTGTGCAATACGGGTGGTCAGCACTTTGGTTTTCCCGCTCCCTGCCCCCGCAACGATCATCAAAGGTCCGTTGATATGTATGACTGCTTCCCGCTGCGGTTCGTTGAGTCCTTTCAGATAATCCTGCATACAAGCTTCCCTTTTTAAATGGGATCATGGCTGCAATTTAATCAGTTGCAGGGATGCAGTGCGACAACGTGCATAAGTATATATAGCTCGTACTAATCGAACCTCACCGCTCGAGGAAGGCCAATACTTGTTTGATCAGGGAAGCGCGCTTATTGGTAAATGGATGGTCGGTAGGCCATACTTCGTAGTTAAAATAGGCGATATTTGTTTTTTGCAGGTTGGCAGCCAGTTCTTTATTCCGGTGGTGTTCATCCAACAGGAAGACTTGTTTATCCGCTAACCGGGATGACAAGCGGTTCAGATCGTGGTAATTCTTATCCGCTAATACCGCATCAAACAGTGCTTTGCCGGAAGACTTGTGCAGCACAAAATAATTGTCGGCTTCTTTGTTCATGCTTTCGCGACCTGCCGCATCTACCTGATTCAGGTTCCCCAGGATATCCCAGGTTGACAGGGCAAATCCTTTCCGGATGCCCGGTATGTTTGCCAGCGCCTCCAGGCAAACCCATCCGCCCATGCTATGCCCGAATAAAGCGATCCGGCTGGTATCAATCTGTAATTCGGCAGCATGCTCCTTGCAATATTGATACACTGATGATACATCTTCCACACAATGCCGGAATGAAAATTCTCCCTGGCTGGCCCAACTGCCCCGGTAATCAAAGTAAATCACATTCCAGCCATGCGCACGTACCGCCTGGGCCAGGTCAAGATTGCGTTCATTGCCCGGGTATCCATGCAATAATATAAGTGTGGGGTGTGGTCCGGCATGATTGGCCTTGTACATGAACCCCTGCATCAAACTGCCATGGGAGGGAAACTGCAGCTCCTGCATGCCTGCCGGGGAGTCAGATGACCATTCCAGATCCTGTTGTGCATGAAGCGTCAAAGTGCCGGCAACAGCCAGCAGTATACCGAGCAGTAAGGATTTCATGAGCATGCCACAAGATACCTGTTATCAATTGATTTTGAAGTATCCTACCGGTTTTGTTAAAATAAGCTTCGGGAACAGCATTTTTCGGTTCAGCCATTATCTTTGCACCCTACCCATCACCAATCGCTTGCTGTTGCAGCAATTTTATTGCATTTTTTTTCATACGTAAACGTCTAGAAACGCGCATGTATACAGCTAATTGGAAGCAAACTTCCCTGGCCATTGTGTTATTGGCCCTGCTTACTACGGTAACCAGTGGATTCCGTCCCCGTATGGGCCTTCGGATGGATGAAGCAGCTCTCAGCGCTGCCCATTCCGTGATGGATATGGAAGAAAAACTGGCCTTGTATGACCAACTCGAGCTGGGTACCATGGGACTTTCCCGGAAAGCATTTGAATATGCCCTTTCCGGTTTTTCCAGGCTGGTTGATCAGGGAAAGGTGATGAAAGATGATATTCTTTCCATCCTTGATTTCACCCTCCCTTCGGGAAAAAAGCGGTTATTCGTGATTGACCTGGAGAGTGGGAAACTCCTTTTTAATACCTATGCCTCCCATGGACGCGGTTCAGGGAAAATCATCCCCACCCGTTTTTCCAATGCCGTAAACAGCCATAAAAGCAGCCTTGGATTTTATGTGACCGGAGAAACCTACCAGGGACAACATGGCGAGTCGCTCCGCTTATTGGGTGAGGAGAAAGGGATCAATGACAATGCCCTGAAGCGTGGTATAGTGATGCATGGAGCCAGCTATGCGGATGAAGATATTATTGCCAACCAGGGCTTTATCGGCCGCAGCCTCGGATGCCCGGCATTACCGCAGAATGTTTACCGGGATATCATCGAGCGGATCAAAGACGGCAGTTGCCTTTTTATTTACAGTCCCGATTCCTACTACCTGCATCATTCGAAAATGATTCATCAAAAAGCCTGATTCCCAAGCAGGGCAACCCGTATTTTTAGGGGGATGAAACAACATATTGAGTTCATCCATACCAGGCATTTCCAGGAAAGATACTACCGGTATCACGCCGAAGGTGTCCTGTCACTGTTTATCGATTTCTTCTGGGAAACCGATTTTGATGCGCTTTGGTCAGCTTACCCGCAGGGATTTTCAGATGTGCTTTTCCCCAATACCGGGTACACCTACCTGTTGAATTTAGGAACCCCCTTTGTGATGCAGGTGGGTGAAAAAAAATTTCCGATGAAAACAGATGGGTTCCTGCCCCGTCATGAAGCGATCGAGTGCTATCACCAGCCGGGCAACCGGCTCTTCGGTATTAAATTCAAAACTTCTCCTATCCTGTTACAGAAGAAAGTCAATTTTGCAGAATACCGCACTGCGATATTCCCGCTAAGCTACCTGATCGATCCCGGCGTTCTTTCCATGGCCAAAAAAGCTGCTGGCTTCGCAGAACGTCTGGTTCTGTTCCAGGATTATTTCCTACAGTTAATACAATCGCACCGGGAAGATCTGCAACCCATCCGGATGGTGACAGAGATCATGGCAGATTATGCCCGGAATATCTGCCGGGAAATTGCGGTGGAAGCATTCGCCCGGCAATACAAAGTATCTACCCGAACATTGCAACGTTATTTTGAAATGTATACCGGCAGCAGTACCAAAAAAATATTACAGATCATCCGGATACGGAAAGCGCTGGAATTGCTGGTGCAGTCGCCGGAATTATTTGCGCCGGAAGATTTCGGGTATTATGACCATAGTCATTTTTACAAACACCTGAAATCCTTTCTGTACAAGTCAACGCTGAAAAAAATAAAGCCCCACCTGGTTTTGTTACAAAATCTGCACAAATCACATGGTGAGGCTTCTGCCTGAGGGGGATCAGGCTATTGACCAATCAGTTACCCGCACGTTGCCTTTCCTCTTCTGATCCGGTTGTTC
>CAZAOR010000304.1:0-15201 GCA_964486805.1 uncultured Sediminibacterium sp.
GTGGTGCCTGTTATCAGCTCCCTTACTGATCGGTTGTGATATCAGTAAAATGGATGATTTTACCCTGAGCCTGCTAACGAATGACGAAGTGATAGCCCTGGACCAGGACCCGATGGGGAGGCAGGCCAAACAGGTTCAGAAAGCAGACAAATACCAGGTTTGGATGAAGCCATTACAGGACGGCAGTCATGCTATTGGTATCTTCAATCTTTCTGACACTTACCAGGATATCCGGGTAGCCTGGAATAAAATCGGGTTGACACATGGCGGTAAACTGCGGGATCTCTGGCGCCAGAAAGACCTGGGTAGTTTCGCCGATACGTTTGATACGAAAGTGCCGCCACATGGGGTCAGGCTGGTTAGGCTTCAGTAAGCGAAAGGAACTTTCCAGAAGTTTTAAACTTTTGAAAAGTTCCTTTTATAACAATTGTTACAACGTTCCGAGATCAATTACAAACCGGTACTTCACATCTGACCGGATCATCCGCTCATAGGCATCGTTGATATAGGGCATCGCAATGACTTCCACGTCAGAGACAATATTTTTTTCTGCGCAATAGTCTAACATTTCCTGTGTTTCTTTCATGCCGCCGATCATGGAACCGATGATGCTGCGCCTTTTTGTAATCAGGGAGAACGGTGAGAGGGAGGGTTCTTTTGAAGGCAGCCCGACAATCAGCAATTTGCCTTCCAGATCGAGCAGATCAAGGTATGCGGTATAATCATGGTTGGCAGAAACAGTGTCGAGGATCACATCAAAATGACTATTGTGCTTTTTCATGGCTTCCGCATCGGTAGATAACAAAAAATGATGCGCCCCTAACCTGCGTGCATCCGCTTCCTTGGACCGGGAAGTACTGATCACAGTCACTTCCGCTCCGAAGGAGGCGGCAAATTTTACTCCCATATGCCCTAAGCCACCGAGACCCACCACGGCTACTTTTTGTCCGGCACTAACCCGGGCAAAACGGAGCGGGGAGTAGGTAGTAATACCAGCACAAAGCAGGGGGGCAGCAGCGGCGGGGTCCAGTTTGGGCGATACATGCAGCACAAATCTTTCCTTCACCACAATTTCTGAGGAATAACCGCCTTGTGCAATTGTTACTCCATCACGTTCCAGACTGTTGTAAGTACCTGTCATGCCCTCCTCGCAATACTGTTCCATATCCCGCTGGCAGTTTTTGCAGGTACAACAGGCATCTACCATCACACCTACCCCTACACGGTCGCCAGGTTTGAATTGTGTAACGGCAGTGCCCGTTTGTACTACTTCGCCAATGATTTCATGACCGGGTACCATGGGATATATAGATCCGCCCCATTCATTGCGGGCCTGGTGAATATCACTGTGGCAAACCCCGCAGTAGAGGATCTTTACGTGCACATCATCCGGGCGAAGGTCTCTTCTGTCAAACGAAAAAGGTTGCAGGGGTGTCGCAGCATCCATCGCTGCATAAGCTTTTGCTGGTATCATATTACTGTCTGTTTATTTCATTTCAAAACTATGCCGCAGTCGGATATCTTCTGAAGAACTGCCAATCCATACCTGGAATGTTCCAGGTTCAACAACCCATTGCATCTTTTTGTTCAATAATTGCAGATCGGCAGGATGCAGCGTAAAATGCAGGGTTTTTGTTTCGCCGGGTTGCAAACTTACGCGTTCGAAACCACGCAATTGTGTTACATAAGTTGTTACACTGCTCACATCGTCCTTCACATAGAGCTGCGCTACTTCATCACCTGACCGTTTACCGGTATTGGTTACATCGAAGGAAACAGCGATATCCCCTTTTACTGACTGCTGTTCCGGTGTAACCACCAGGTGACTGTACGCGAAAGTAGTATAACTGAGGCCATACCCAAAAGGATAAAGTGATCCATAAACATTTGTTTTTCCAAAACCGTTTGGCCCATCACCTGGCTGACCGGCATGGGAGGCGGGTTTGAAAGGGAAATTATATTCAATCTGCCCAACGGATTTCGGAAAGGTAACCGGCAGTTTTCCCCCGGGGCTGAATTCACCAAATACTGCTTCTGCAATCGCATCTCCGCCAAATTCACCGGGGAACCAGGCTTCAATGATCGCAGGTAAATACCGGTTTGCCCAGTTGATGGTGAGCGCGCGGCCATTGATCAGGATCAGTACAACAGGTTTGCCGGTTGCTTTCAGGGCTTCCAGTAATTGCAGTTGTTTGCCCGGGAGTTCCAGGCTGGTCCGGCTGCGGCTCTCGCCAACCAGTGTTTCGGTTTCACCCATTACAGCGATGACCACATCGCTTTGCCTGGCTTTCTCCGTTGCTTCTGCGATCTGGGCTTTTTCATCATCGCTCAGCTCTGTGGGGTATAGCTCCGATTCGGGCCAGTTGGTATCCGTTACATTACAGCCTTTTGCATAATCTACCTGTACTGTATTATTCAGGTACCGTTGAAATCCATTTAATACGGAAATCAGGTGTGTGTGATTGGGGCCATAACGGCTGAGGCTGTGCAGGGTGTCTGCTGCCAATGGTCCGGTAAGAAGGATGCGGTGTATTTTGGACTTGTCCAGTGGCAGCAACTGGTTGTCATTTTTCAGAAGTACCAATGCTTCGCGGGATGCTTTTTTGGATATTTGCAAGGAAGCGGCTGTGCGTACGATCGTATCGGCTGCGGCAGCATTCACATAAGGATGGTCAAACAGGCCCAGCCGGAACTTTACCCGCAGTACATCCGCAACACGGCTATTGATCAGTGATTCGGATAATTTTTTTTCCTGCACCAGTTTTCGCAAGGGCAACACATATTTATCGGGCATCTGGAAATTGGTATGCACGTTAAGCCCGGCTTCCACTACCTGGCGGACCGCATCTTCATAAGTTGCTGCCACATGGTGTTTAGTGAAGAGAAACTCTACAGCATCGCTGTCGGATACCACATAGCCATCGAATCCGAATTGCTGTCGCAGCAGTTGGGTGAGAAAATAATAACTGCCGGTAATCGGTTCCCCATCCCAGTCGTTGTAACTGCTCATTACGCCAACGGGATGCGCTTCTTCGATCACGCGGCGGAACGTGTAGAGATACAATTCCTGCAGTTCTTTCGGTGCAACATGCGGGTCGGTACGGGCATTCCCGTCACGCCCTCCTTTGGGAACACTGTAAACAGCGTAATGTTTCAGCGTAGCTCCTGCACCGGCACCCTGCACACCCAATACCATTTGTTTGCCCAGTTCCGCTACCAGAAAAGGATCTTCACCATAACATTCCACTACGCGACCCCAGCGCGGGTCGCGGGCCAGGTCAAGGATAGGTACATAAACATTGGTATAACCCAGGGCACGGGTTTCTTTCCCGATAATATCGCCTTCGGCATGTATCAGGGCTTTATCCCAGGTGCTGCCCATGGCAACAGGGGCCGGCATGGCTGTGGCACGATCACTGGCAAGTCCATGGATGCCTTCCTGGGTAAAATCTACGGGGATCCCCATCCTTGTTTGTTCAATGAACCAGCGTTGCGTGGTGTTGATCGCATCTGCATGCCGGCTATACGGGAAAGACAGGGTAGTACGCATGCGGGGTGTAAAAGTAGAGTAGGCAAGATGCTCATCAATATTGGCGATTCCATCCTTCCAGATCATCTGTTTCCAGCCTGCATTGGGCAGGGTATCTTTTAATACACGTCCATAGCCATACAACGTGGCTAACTGAACCGTTTTTTCATTCAGGTTCATTTGCGAGAGGAGATCGGCAATGCGCTTATTGACGGGCTGTTTGGGGTCTTCAAACACATCCTTCCTGCCGTTTTTATTAAAGTCAATCCAGCCATCATGATAGATATTCAACTGGGCAGTAGCTGATGGCAGGTAGGCAATGAAGAGGCAGAGCAAGGCAAAGCGAAGCTTGTTTTTCATAAGGCTTGGTAATGGTTATGTGTAATAGACAACGGCAGGGAACTAAAATTAAGCAGCTTGTTTTAGCCGGGCAGGGATATTTTACGAAAACGATTTCTGGCATACTGTCCACTAAAAAACCGGATGACTGCATAAAAACTTTCAGATCCAATGGGGTTAATGGCTATCCGAACGAAAATCATTGCTGGTCGACTGAATAGAAACTGTTGGAGGTCACCGACAGATAGCCAATGCTGGTCGCCTGACCAGCACCCATGTTCCATGATCCGGGAACCAACCGTTTTTTTCGACGATGATGCAGGAGGAGTCCGTCAATTCAACTGCCCGGAAAAGACTCCTGGATAAACCTGGTTTTCCCGTATATTCATACAATAACCAAGCGTATGAACCGAAAACTTGCCATATGGTCCATTACCGTAGGACTGGGCGGATTATTATTTGGACTGGATGTTGCCGTTATCTCCGGTGCAGAACAGGCCATCCAGCAATTATGGTCGCTGAGCGACTGGATGCATGGCACTGCAATTGCCATGGCCCTCTATGGAACCGCCTTCGGTGCTGCGCTGGGTAATATCCCTGCCAATGCGATCGGACGGAAAAAAACCCTGATCTGGATTGGTGTCTTATTTTTCATTACTTCATTGGGGGCAGCATTGGCAACAGATGTGTATGTGTTTATGGCGTTTCGGTTTGTCAGTGGCCTGAGTATCGGGGCTTCTTCCGTAGTGGCGCCTGTTTACATATCCGAGATAGCACCGCCCAAGTACCGGGGTCGTATGGTTATCTCTTTTCAGTTGAATGTGGTAGCCGGTATTTTGGTAGCCTATTTTTCCAATTATCTCTTGCAGGGAGTAGGCGGTAGTAACGACTGGCGCTGGATGTTGGGCGTGGTAGCCATTCCATCCCTGCTTTTCTCCCTGCTCATGATTTTTACACCGGAAACTCCGCGCTGGCTCATTCTTTATAAGAAAGATGAAACAGCCGCGCGGAAAGTTTTAGCACTCACCGGCGAGGCTTCGGATGCGGTGATCGCTGCCATTAAAAACTCCGTTTCTGCCATCAGGGAGCCCTTGTTTAACCGGAAGTTCTTAAAGCCACTGGTACTGGCATTCCTGATCGCTTTCTTTAACCAGTTGTCTGGTATCAATGCCATCATTTATTTCGCACCCAAGGTTTTTGAGATGGCGGGCATCGGCAGAAGCGGGGCATTGCTGTCAACCGTAGGTATCGGGGTAGTGAACCTTATTTTCACGATCAGCGGCTGGTACCTGATTGACAGGTTCGGACGCCGTACCTTGATGTTCATTGGTTCTTTCGGTTATATCCTGTCGCTTTCACTCATTGCTGCATCTTTTAATAGCACTGATCACTCCATGATTGTATACTATGTGTTCCTGTTCATTGCTGCACATGCAATCGGCCAGGGAGCTGTGATATGGGTATTCCTGTCAGAACTTTTCCCGAATTCCGTCAGGGCCAGCGGTACTTCATTCGGTTGCCTTACCCATTGGGTGTTTGCGGCCCTGGTAGCACAGGTATTCCCTTATTTTGCCAGAAATGTTCCCGGAGCCTGGATATTTGGCTTTTTCGCTTTTATGATGGTGTTGCAGTTATTGTATGTATGGAAGATGATGCCCGAAACGAAAGGCATTGCCCTGGAGGATATGGAAAATGCCGTGGTATTGCATTAGTGCCGGCATCGTTCCCGGTAATTGTTTTGGGTAATCGTCGCCTGCGCAGTAATTTTTCAAAGTAATTGCCGCGCAATGAAGAAACAGCTTTACCTGCTGATGGTGCTTGGAACGATTTCCCAGCTTCGGGCACAATCCTATGCAGGTATCACAGACCGGCCGGATACATCTTACACCAATTTCCGTGCATTCCAGGATACGAAAAAATCCTATCCTGCCATCCAACTCGTAATGCCGGATTCATCCGGCGTGCATATTCAAAGAAATCTTGTGGATGGATCAACGGGATACCGAAGTCTATTTTGCGATGTTTTTTCACCTGTCTCCAAGCCGGTTAATCATATTGCCATCCTCATGATACATGGAGGAGGCTGGCGCTCAGGTAACCGCCATCAACATGATGCACTGATGATGGAGCTTGCACGTCGGGGCTATACCTGCTTTACACCGGAATACCGTCTCTCTACAGAAGCTTTATTTCCGGCTGCCATATATGATCTCAAAGCTGCTATCCGTTATATCAAACAAAATGGGGAAAAGTTCGCGATCGATACAACCAAAATAGTTTGTGCCGGATTTTCTGCCGGCGGGGAATTAGCGGCTTTTCTCGGCGTCACAGGCAATATGCCGCTGTTTGAGGGAAACGGCGGTAATGCATCGGTGCCTACCAATGTCCAGGCCGTGATTGATATCGATGGCATCCTCTCTTTTGTGCATCCTGAATCAGGTGAAGGGGATGACAGTAAACATATTTCGGCAGCTACCTACTGGTTCGGTTACCCGAAAAAAGGATATGAAAAACTCTGGGAAGCAGCTTCCACACTGAGTTATGTAAATGTTTATACACCGCCAACCCTGTTCATCAACAGCAGTGTAAACCGGATGCATGCAGGCAGGGATGATTACCGGGCAAAGCTCCGTGAATTGGGTATTTATACCGAAGTGCAATCCTTTAAAGATGCTCCGCATTCATTTTGTTTGTTTCATCCGTGGTTTCAATCAACTGTCACAGATATGGATCAGTTCATTAAAAAAGTTTTTCCATGATTTTTCGCAAATATATCCTTGTTTCCATCCTGGGTCTGCTGCTTTTCTGTTGTCCGAAAACCATACCGGCACAAACAGCAAACCCCGGCCCGTATCAATATATATTCACGGTAGCAAAAGACGGAACCGGGGATTTTATCCGGATCCAGGATGCCATTGATGCCATGCGTGCTTATCCGCTCCTGCCAATCACGCTGTATATTAAAAATGGCGTTTACCGGGAGAAAATCGAACTGCCTGCAACGAATACAGATGTCAGGTTCATAGGAGAAAGTGTGGAAAAGACGATTATCCTATTCAATGATTTTTCCGGCAGGGGGCGTACCAATACTTTCACTTCGTTTACTGCTAAGATTTCCGGGAACCGTTTCCGCGCAGAAAATATCAGTTTTATCAATGATGCAGGTCCGGTGGGACAGGCGGTGGCACTATATGTAGATGCAGATCAGGCGGTATTCCGGAACTGCCGCTTCCTGGGCAATCAGGATACGATTTTTACCGGAGGTGAGCATGCACGGCAGTATTTTGTGCATTGCTGGATTGAGGGAACAACGGATTTTATTTTCGGCCCGGCCACGGCGGTGTTTGATAGCTGTATATTGCGTGCCAAGGCCAATTCCTATCTTACGGCAGCCAGCACAACACCTGGAAAAGCCTTTGGGTATGTATTTCTGCATTGTGAGGTGCGCAGCGACAGCAACGTAAACAAACTTTATCTTGGCCGCCCCTGGCGAGCAGCAGCCAAAACGGTTTTCCTGTATTGCCAACTTCCTGCTGTCATTGCACCGGAGGGTTGGAACAACTGGAGCAATCCGGAAAATGAAAAAACATGCTGGTACGGGGAATATCAGAATACCGGCCCAGGTGCAGATATACATCATCGGGTAGCTTGGAGTCATTCATTGACGGAACAGGAAGCCAGTCAATACACCATCGAAAATATTTTATCTAGTAATCCTGCCGACCAAGCCTCTCAAAAAAACTGGTATCTTTCAGAACCACTGCTGCCTTTTCAATGGCCTGCTAAACACGGATAGATACGATGAAAAAAAGATTGCTCGCCTGCCTGCTGTTTGTACAGGCGGTTGCCGCTCAGGATGACAAAGGATTTGTTTACCAACCCCCTTCGGACCCGTTGGTACAGGCCAAGCTCAGGACATGGCAGGGATTGAAGTTCGGACTGCTGATGCATTGGGGTACGTATAGCCAATGGGGTATTGTGGAAAGCTGGAGCATTTGCCCGGAAGATGTGGGCTGGACAAAAAGAAAAGGTCCTTATGCGGAAAATTATTTTAACTATGTACAGGCTTATGAACATCTCCAATATACGTTTAATCCTGTAAAATTCGATCCGGACAAATGGGCCGCAGCTGCTAAAGATGCCGGCATGAAATATGTAATTTTCACAACCAAGCACCATGATGGTTTCTGTATGTTTGATACCCATGAAACAGATTACAGGATCACCAGCCCGCATACACCTTTCTCCACCAACCCCAAAGCCAATATCGCAAAGGAGATTTTTACTGCATTCCGGAAAAAGGGATTAATGACAGGGGCCTATTTCTCCAAACCCGACTGGCACAGCAATGATTACTGGTGGCGCTATTTCCCACCAAAAGACAGGAACCCCTCTTATGACCCCAAAAAAGTACCCGGACCGCTGGAATGCTTATAAAGACTTTACCTATCGCCAGATCAGGGAACTGATGAGCGAATATGGCAAGATGGATATTCTTTGGCTGGATGGGGGTTGGGTTCGACCGCATACGACCATCGACAAATCAGTCGACTGGCAGCGGGATATCCCCTACGATCAGGACATTGATATGCCGAAAATTGCCGGAATGGCCCGTAGTTTTCAACCGGGGCTATTGGTGGTAGACAGGTCTGTACATGGTCCTTATGAAAATTATGTAACTCCCGAGCAGCAGATTCCGGACCATTATCTTCCTTATCCCTGGGAAAGCTGTATTACCATGGGCAATTCCTGGTCCTATGTACCTAATGATCATTATAAAACACCCCGTAAGATTATCCAGATGCTCACGGATATTGTCAGCCGGAATGGTAACCTTTTATTGAATGTTGGCCCTGCCCCTGATGGCACCTGGGACCCTGCTGTATACGACCGGTTAAAATCAATCGGTGACTGGATGCAGGTAAACGGGGAAGCGATTTATGATACGAAAGCAGATCCGGCTTTGCCTAAGCAGGGCCAATGGGTATTTACCAGGAAGGAGCATAAAGTATATGCGATATACCAGGTAGCAGATGATGAAAAAACGAATGGTGATTTCACCATCCGGCTTCCATTTGTCGTTCAAACAAATAACATTCGGATGTTAGGCAGCAATGAAAACATCCGCATACAACAAAGCGCCGGATCTACAATCAGCTTTCATTTCGATAAACCTGATACAACACAGCCTGCCTGGGTGTTTGCCATACCGGAATAAAAAAGACCGCCCGATTTCAGGCAGTCTTTCGGCTACAGGCGTATCCCTTAGAAATATCAGGCTTTTATCTGCTGCTGATGTTGTTGTATTACATAGCTGGTACCATAAGGATACCGTTGGGGGCGCGATAATAACTTATTCGCTTCCGCATTACCTTTAAAATGCTCTTTCGCAGGATCCCAGTACAGTGTTTGTCCGGGGAATTTCATGGAAGCATGCGCAATCAGGCAGGCACTGCAGGAACGGTGCGCTACTTCAATAGGACTGATATTGGGTTTTTTGTTTTGAATACAATCCAGCCAGTTTTTATGCTGTTCCGGGCTGGCATACAAGTGCACTTCATTTGGCCCGATGACCGACTTGAGAATTGCCGGGTCGCTGGCATTGAACGATTTGGCCGCAACCGAACTGGCCGTTGGGTCACTGGCGGTTACCCCGCTGCTTCTGGTGCAGAATATCCATCCTTTGGTGCCCTCAAATTTTACCCCATTGGGATATTTGCCGCTCACGAACATGGTTACTCCATTGGCATACTTCATCCGTACTTCAAAATCGCCATGCACATTCCATAAACCGGTTTTTGGAAACTCTACGGATAAGGTTTCTGCCTCCACAGGTCCGGTATATTCTGTATTCATGCCCCAATGGGCGATATCAATATGGTGAACGCCCCAGCCGGTGATCATGCCTGCGCCAAACTGTTCCAGTCTTAACCATCCGCCACGGCCATTTACATCGGCCGGATGAACCCGGTCAAGCGTGTAATAAATATAGGGGGTAGATCCCAGCCAGCCGTCATAATTGAAACCGGAAGGAATGGGCATTTCGGTTGCATTACCCCCGGCCGGATCACCCGGTAATCCAACATATACTGTTTTAAGGGTACCGATTCTGCCGTTGCGCACAAGCTCGCAGGCGCGTTTGAACTGGGGCCAGGGATCCATCGATCTTTGCTGGCTGCCCAACTGGAATATCACACCCGTTTTGCGGATGGCATCGCTCATCTGCCGGCCCTCTTCAATCGTTAATGATGTAGGCTTCTGGCAATAAATATGCTTACCTGCAAAAGCTGCTTCAATGGCGGTTTGTGCATGCCAGTGATCCGGTGTACTGATGATCACTGCATCGATTTCCTTATTGGCCAGCAGGTCGCGGTAGTTATCATACATTTTTACATCAACATAGCCGGAGGATCCGGTCTTTTTGGTGTAATAGTCTTCGATGTATTTCTTGCCTGCAGTCTGCCTGGCCTGGTCAAAATCCGCCAGCGCAATTACCCGGGCTTCATCATATTTCATGGTGCTGGGCAAATCATGTGTGCGCGCAATACGCCCGATCCCGATCTGACCAATCTGTATTTTATTACTTGGCGCGTTTTTCCCGAAGACCGTAGACGGTACGATCGTCGGGAAACTACTCATTGCAATGGCAGAAGCAGCAGTTGCTTTGGCTGAAACAGCCAGAAAATCTCTCCTGGAAACAGTAGAAGGGGATTGTTTTTTCATATGGTTTTAATGAATGATGAAACAAAATTCATAGCAATCGTTTCTCAATCAGATAAGGCTCTGGCAAAGGTTCCGGAACAGTTTCTTAAATATATTATATTCCTGTGGTACTGGCAGCAGAACCAGTTATTTATACCGGATGGATTACGAAAACGATTACGTTGTAAAATGACATCTTACGCGGAAAGGCAGAAGCCTGCCGGTAAACAGGCAGTCTTGCCCGTGTTGCTTTCATCCGGGATGCTTCTGACCCGGACAGTATTCATTTACCGGCATTTCTACGACACGGCATCCCTTTTTTTCAATCATGCTGAAAACGATAAACAGGGTTGGGATCTTCATTTGCATTCACGGCAGGCAAAAACCGGCGGGTTTTTGCATCTCGACAAGATCAGGATTTTGCTGGCTGAAGCGCTTTCAAAAACAAGTTGCTTGTGATTATCTTCAGCGTACGGGATATCGAATGCCGGGAATATGCTTAGCAGATGCGGGGTAATTGCTCGCCGGTCAGGAACCCGACGATGCGATGTCCGCCGATCCGGCTTTTCAAGTATACTTTTCCCGCATGGGATGCAGTGACTTCACCGATGATTACGGCATGCTTTCCTGTTTCAGTTGCTCTCATAGCGGTCAATAAAGTATCTGCGGATTCAGGTGCTGCTATGGCTATTAATAATCCTTCATTCGCTACATACAAAGGGTCAAGTCCCAGCATTTCACAGGCGCCTTCTACCTGCGCGTTGACAGGCAGTTGCTCCTGGTCGATGATAAATCCCAGCGGGCAGGATTCAGCCAGCTCATTGAGTACCGAGGCAAGCCCGCCGCGCGTGGGGTCTCTGAGGAAATGGACAGCTTCACCGGCTTCATCCAGCATGGCATTCACAAGCCGATTCAGAGGTGCAGTATCACTCAAAATATCTGATTCAAATGCAAGCCCTTCCCGTTTGCTCATAATGGCTATACCATGTTGTGCCAGGTATCCGCTGAGGATAATCTTATCACCCGGCCGGATATTTTTATGGTGAATCTGTGCATGCGGATGTACTTTGCCGATACCGGAGGTATTGATAAAAATACCATCGCCCTTTCCTCTTTCCACTACTTTGGTATCCCCGGTAACAACCTGTACGCCCGCTTTGATGCAGGCATCCCGGATGCTTGCCAGGATTTGATGGAAAGCGCTGAGGGCAAACCCTTCTTCCAGGATAAAGCTTAGGGAGAGATATTGTGCATTGGCGCCGCACATGGCAAGATCGTTCACGGTTCCGTTTACAGCGAGTTCACCGATATTGCCTCCCGGGAAAAACAGAGGAGAGATCACATAACTGTCGGTACTGAAAGCCATCCTTCCATGCAATTCCAGAAAAGCGCCATCATGTTGCTGATCGGCTATCTCATTTTGCAGCATTGTAAATACTCCGGATTGCAATAAGCGATGGGTAAGCAATCCACCGCTGCCATGGCCCATCGTGATAATATCGGTGGGCGTAACAGGCAGCGGGCAGTCGGGAAAAATAGTGGCAGACATATCAATTAGCAGGCTGTTACCTGTATTTCAGGCGTTTCAAAATGGTATTGGTAATAGGCCGCACAAGCACCTTCACTGCTGACCATGGGTGCGCCAAGCGGTGTTTCCGGGCGGCATTTCTTTCCGAAATTGGGGCATTGAAATGGTTTCTTCAATCCCTTCATGATATCCCCGCTGATGCAGTCCGGATTTTCACGAACCAGTGGCAGTTGCATGGAGAATTTCCACCGGGCATTATAATGCTGGTAGCGGGTATTCACTTCATAACCGCTGTTTGCGATGGCACCAATGCCCCGCCAGGTTCTGTCCTGTACCGCAAAAACATCTGCTACTGTTTGCCGGGCCATCGGGTTACCCGCTGCCTGTACATTCCGGCTGTATTGGTTTTCTACCTCATACCTGCCGGACTCGAGCTGTTTAACCGCCATCACGATTCCCTGTAAAAGGTCTACCGGCTCAAAACCGGTTACAACAATCGGGGTACGGTATTTTTCTGCAATCGGATAATAGGCTTCGAGGCCCATGATCGTGCATACATGGCCCGCCGCCAGGAATCCGTCTATCCGGTTTGATGGATCACCCAGGATGGTTTCCATTGCAGGGGGTACCAATACATGTGAAGTGAGAATGCTGTAATTGGTTAGTTGCTTCCCTGCTGCCTGTAAAATGCTCAGGGCATTGGCAGGAGCGGTGGTTTCAAATCCAACGGCGAAAAAAACAACTTCCTTATCCGGGTTTTTTTCGGCGAGCTCAACCGCTTCCAATGGTGAATATAAAATCCGGATATCAGCACCCGCAGCTTTCGCTTCCAGCAGACTTTTCTGACTGCCCGGAACGCGCAGCATATCGCCAAAAGAGCAAAGAATGGTAGCGGGCCTTTCAGCAAGATAAATGGCTTCGTCTATGATCCCCACACTGGTTACACAAACGGGACAGCCGGGGCCGTGAACCATGGTTATTTGAGAGGGCAGCATATCCAGGATGCCGTTTTTTACCAGGCTATGTGTTTGTCCCCCACAAATTTCCATAAGCGTCCAGTTGCTACGGGTTATAGCATGTAATTCTTTCAGGCAGGCTTTTACCAGTTGCGGATCGCGATATTCACTCAGGTATTTCATAGAGCTAGGATTGATGGTCTTTGTTTGCAGGCGACTCGCCCAATTCCTGCGTCAGTTCCCCCATACTTTTCAGGTATTGGAATGTTTTTTCCGCTTCTGCCTCATCCACTTGCTGGATAGCCACACCCACATGGACGAGTACGAAATCACCCACTTTCGCTTCAGGTACCATAAAGAGATTTACTTCCCGGGTGATTCCCCCAAATGAAACTCTTCCTCTTCGGAAAGTGGCATCAAGCTGCTCTGTGATCGCCAAAATTTTACCGGGGATAGCTAAGCACATAACGTTTTTTTATTCAGACTGTAGGGCCTCTGAAACCTGTAACAGATTTTCCTGGGCAAGCAGACATTGATACCGGGCTATTTGCCCAAAACCAATGCACTCATCATTCGGGCTCAACTGCTGGTGTAAATAAATTTGTTTATCGCCTGCGTTTTCCAATAGCAAATCGGTAAGCAGGGCATTCTGGAAAACTCCGCCGCTGCAGGCAATAGCGGGTATCTGCAGATAGTCGGAGACTTGTAATAATGCCTGTGCCAGGCTGTGAAAATATTTCCAGGCAATTTTGGCAAAGGGTTGTTCTAACAAGATGTCCCTGGCGATTTCCTCCAACATCACTGACCATATCCATTCTCCCTCTACAAAAGGAATCGGGTAATACTCATAGCAGGGTAACTGCCAGGAAGCAGCCAGCGATTCCAGTAATAAGGCGGCTTCTCCTTCATAACTGCATTTCATGGCCAGTCCAAGCAGGGCAGCGACCGCATCTGTTAACCTGCCTGCACTGCTGGTATGTACCAGCTTTTCGGGATGCGCCAGTAGCTGCAGGTAATGCCTCCATTCTGTATCCGTAAAACAGGAACGAAGCAAGGGAAGCAGCGCCGGACATTGTGCAGTAAGGCTCAGGGCGCTCAGTCGCGGCTCCCGGCTCATCTTATCGCCCAGTAACTGCGGGAAATAACGGAAATGCCCCAGCCGGTTGAATTGATAGTCCCGGTAATAAAACAATTCCCCTCCCCACACCTGATTATCCGGCCCCCATCCGGCCCCGTCCCAGATACAACCCAGTACTGGTTGATTCTTATCAAGCAATCCGTTTTCTCCCAGTACCGCTGCAAAATGCGCTTCATGGTGCTGAATCCTGGTAACCGGTACCCCGGTATCCTGCGCCAGTTTTCTGCCAAAAGCCGATATGCCATAACCCGGGTGCGGATCAATGAGTATCTGTTCGGGAATGCACTGCAACAATTGTTGTAACTGCTGGAGGCAGGACTGCATGCTTTCCTGTGATTCAAGGCTGGCCTGATCGCCCAGGTATTGACTTACAAAGAGATTATTACCGGTAGAAATTGCAAAGGCGTTTTTTAACTCTGCCCCCATCGCAAGTACTGGAGCCGGCGGCAAAGGGAAGGGCGGGGGATAATAGTTAGGTGCGAGACCGCGGCTGCGCCGCAATAAGATCTGCCGACCAGAATTCGTAAAACGGCAAACACTATCATCCTGAGGCATCGTTATGTCCCGGTCATAACGCAGCAAATAGTCGGCGACAGGCATTAGGAGCATGGCCGCCTGTTTATCGCGGTATAGGATCGGTGATCCGCTGAGATTGCCACTGGTTGCCAGCAAGGGCCCATAAAAAGCTTCAGCAATTAGTTGCAATAAGGGAGAGGAAGGGAGCATCACGCCCAGGGTATGCAGCCCGGGTGCAAGCAGGTGCCTGGCAATAGAATGCCCCGTATGCTTGCGCAGCGGGGAAAGAACAACCGGAGCCGCTGCACTTTCCAAAGCATCTTGCATCTGGCCTGTGAGATAGACATCTTTTCTTAATAGGTTCAGGTTGGGGTATAGTACGGCAAATGGCTTGGCAGGCCTGTGTTTTCTTTTTCTCAGTTCGGCAATTGTGGCTTCGTTGCAGGCATCAGCCAATAGCAGATAGCCTCCCGTATTTTTCACGGCAACAATT
>CAZAOR010000305.1:0-3238 GCA_964486805.1 uncultured Sediminibacterium sp.
TATCCATCCGGTTCTTTTAAAAGGCTTTTCTTTCGACAATGCATGGGCTATGGTTTACGGCTATAATAAGGATCAAGCTTACCAAAAGCGCGGTGTGGAAGGAGAATATTTACCGCTTATCCCGCCTCTGAAATGGGTAAGCAGTATCCGTCAAAATGCGAAAACCAAATCAAAAATATTCACGGAAATAGCCGGAAAAATCGAAGCTGAATATAATGCCGCACAAAACCGTTTTTTGTCTTTGTATCATACTGAAACAGCCACACCCTCTTATACTTTGTGGAACGTTTCAATGAGCACCAGCGTAAAATTTGCAAAAACCAATTCCCTGCAGGTTCAATTGCAGGTGAATAATCTTTTTGACAAAGCCTATCAATCCAATCTTAGCAGACTTAAGTATTTCGAGTATTATACGCATTCCACCAGCGGACATTCCGGTATATACAATATGGGGAGGAATGTTTGTATAAAAGTCATTATGCCATTTTAGGCATCTTGATTTTTACAGGGAATGGTGGAATGCCAAAACTACGGGGCCTGCTGTTTGTATTCAGTTGCCGGGGATCTGACTGGGTAGGGAATAATTACTCAAAGATGAATGTCTTACTCGACGTTGTTCCTGTCAATTCAATCCCGAAGGGCATATTGGCCTGCCAGCATGTATCGGTCAAAGCCCCCTTTTATAAGCTGCACCGATAGCCAATATGTTTGATTTCCGAGCCGTTTCCCAAGCGCTGGCCGGAATATGATATTTCTCATGTTCCCGGTTGGTATTTGTCATTTCCCCCGGTTTGGGGGGCTGTTAGCTTTGTGTGGTAATACCCTTATTCATTCATCCCTTCAATCAATGCCATGCAAACCCCCGCAATCACCGATGAGCCTAAAAAGGATCCCGTAACCGGAACCACGGTTGTGATGGACGGTAACCAGGCGGCCGTGCATATTGCCTACAAGACCAGTGAGGTTTGCGCCATTTACCCGATCACACCTTCTTCGGCCATGGGTGAGTGGGCGGATGAATGGAGCAGTGATGCCAGGACCAATGTTTTCGGGGAAGTGCCCAAGATCATTGAGATGCAAAGTGAAGCCGGTGCTGCCGGCGCTATCCATGGTGCCTTGCAGGGCGGGGCCCTGGCATCAACTTTTACCAGTTCGCAGGGCTTACTGCTGATGATCCCAAATATGTATAAAATTGCCGGTGAACTGACACCCGTTGTTTTTCATATTGCCGCGAGAGCATTGGCTACCCATGCGCTTTCCATCTTCGGGGATCACAGTGATGTGATGGCCGCAAGGGCTACCGGATTTGCGATGATCTTCGGTAATAATCCGCAGGAAGCACATGATATGGCCATGATCGCTACGGCTGCCAGCCTGCGTACCAGCATTCCCTTTATGAATATTTTCGATGGCTTCCGCACTTCCCATGAACTGAATGAGGTGGAGCTGATTCCCGATGCCTATATCAAAGCCCTGATCCATCCGGAAGACCTGGCCAGGCACCGTAAACGCGCACTTAACCCGGCTCATCCTTTTATCCGCGGTACAGCGCAGAACCCGGATGTGTATTTCCAGAACCGGGAAGCCTGTAATGAATACCATTGGGAAGTACCTGCCGTTGCAGCACAGGTGATGCGGGAACTGGAAAAACTAACAGGTCGTTCCTACCGGTTGTTTGAATACACCGGCGATCCCTGGGCGGAAGATGTTATCATCATCATGGGCTCAGGTGCGGGTCCTGTGCAGGAAACCGTCAGCTACCTGAATGCCAAAGGGCGGAAGACCGGCTGCCTCTGTGTACGGTTGTACCGGCCCTTTTCCATCACGCATTTTGTGGAGGCGCTGCCGGCAACGGTTCAGCGTATTGCCGTACTGGACCGGAGCAAGGATACCGGGGCAGTAGGCGAGCCATTGTTGATGGATGTGATCAATGCCCTGTACAGCCAGTGGCCGGGGAATATGCCCCTGGTGATCGGCGGCCGTTATGGACTTGCATCCAAGGAGTTTAATCCTGCGATGGTGATGGCCATTTTTGAAGAACTGCGAAAGCCACAACCCAAAAAAAGATTCACGATCGGGATTGAAGACGATGTCACACATACCAGTCTGTCTTATCAAAAAGATTTCAGTCTCGAAAAGCAACACCTGTTCCGGGGATTGTTCTTTGGTTTGGGAGCGGATGGCACAGTGAGCGCCAATAAAAACACCATCAAGATCATTGGGGAGGTAACGGATTATCATGTGCAGGGATATTTTGTGTATGATTCCAAGAAATCGGGTTCTCTGACTGTTTCGCACCTGCGTTTCAGCCGACAGCCTGTTCACTCCTCCTACCTGATACAGTCGGCTAATTTTATTGCCTGCCATCATTTCAATTACCTGGAGAAATATGATATCCTGACCCCGGCTGAAAAAGGCGCAACCTTTCTGCTCAATGCGCCTTATCCTGCTTCAGAAGTATGGGATCATTTACCTGCACGCATCCAGGAAGAGATACAGGAAAAACAATTGAAGTTTTATGTGATTGATGCTTCCAAAGTGTCGAAGGAAACCGGGATGGGTTCCCGGATCAATGCGATCCTGCAGACCTGTTTCTTTGCCATCTCCAATGTGATACCAAAGGATGCTGCGATCGAGTACATCAAGAAAGCGATCCGCAAGACTTATGGCCGCAAGGGGGAAGCCGTGGTGCAGAAGAATTATGCAGCCGTGGACAAAGCCCTGGATAATCTATCCCTGGTTGATTACAGCCATCATGCGATCGGTCATAAATCCATTCATCCGGCTATTTCCGGCTCGGCTTCCGCTTTTGTGCAGGAAGTGCTGGCAAGGATCATTGCCGGTGAGGGAGATGCTTTGCCGGTCAGCGCATTTCCCGCCGATGGTACCTATCCTTCCGGGACCACCCGCTATGAGAAACGCAATATCGCTGACCAGGTGCCGGTATGGGATCCGAACCTCTGTTCGCAATGCGGCAAATGTGTTGTGGTTTGTCCCCATGCTGCCATCCGTCCCAAAGTATATGATACATCCCTGCTGGAAAAAGCGCCTTCATTCTTTAAGCATACTGCGCCCATCGGGAAGGAATTTTTTAAAGACCAGGAATCTTACACCTTACAAGTGGCTGTGGAAGACTGCACCGGGTGTAATCTCTGCGTGGAAGTTTGCCCGATAGAAAGTAAAACCGAGCAGGGGCATAAGGCCATCAATATGCAGGAGGTACTGCCCCTGAAAGAAA
>CAZAOR010000306.1:0-2896 GCA_964486805.1 uncultured Sediminibacterium sp.
ATATCCAGGGAAAGGATTATACAGTGGGGCAATTACTCTTGTCACCCACCCGGACTTATGCCCCCCTGGTCAAGCAACTGCTGGACCGGCAGTTCGATGATATCTGCGGGATGATCCATTGCAGCGGCGGTGGACAAACCAAATGCCTCAAGTACTTGCCGGCGCCCTGCCGGATCATCAAGAATCATCTTTTTACACCCCCTCCTGTATTTGAATTGATCCGCCAAAACTCCGGCGCAGATTACCGGGAAATGTACCAGGTGTTCAATATGGGGCATCGTTTAGAAATATTCACTCAGGAAAAAGCAGCAGCAGCCATGATCGAAACTGCCGAATCGCTGGGCATCGAAGCCAGGATCATTGGCCGTGTTGAACCCGCCGCTGAAAGCAGCCTGGTGCTGCAGGGACCATTCGGCGAACTGGTATACCAGCCGGCTTAGTTTGTTAAAGCCATCCGGCCTGTAGCAGGTCCCGGACACATTTTGTACCTTCGCCCTATGTCAGATATTGTTGTATCCATCGCAAATGCCAACATCTACCAGGGCGAAAACTTGGTACTGCAGGATGTCAATTTCACGATCAGTAAAGGCGAATTCGTGTACCTCGTAGGGAAAACCGGTACCGGCAAAAGCAGTTTGCTGAAAACGCTGTATGGTGAACTGCCGCTGCGGGAAGGAGAGGGCAGGGTGGTGGATTTCAACCTGCGGGAAATGGACTGGAAAAAAGTACCCTTCCTGCGCCGCAATCTCGGGGTGGTGTTCCAGGACTTCCAGTTGCTCACAGACCGTAACGTTCACGATAACCTGAAATTTGTACTGCAGGCAACCGGCTGGAAAGATGAAAAACTGATCGAAGAAAAGATCGGTGATGTATTGGATAAAGTGGGACTGAAAAGCAAGGGCTTTAAGATGCCTTTTGAAATGAGCGGCGGCGAGCAACAGCGCGTGGACATCGCAAGAGCCTTACTCAATTCCCCCAAACTATTATTAGCGGATGAACCTACCGGTAATCTGGATCCGGAAACCAGCGATGAGATCATGCAGTTGCTTACACAGATATCCCGTGATTACGGCACCGCAGTTTTGATGGCCACCCATGATTTTATTGTGATCAACCGTTATCCTAACCGGATGCTCACTACTGAAAATGGTAAACTGGCGGATACCCGGGCATTGGTATGAGAATGGAATATTGACCGGTAGTTATAGCTGACGCCAGGCGGGACCATGATTGGCCGCTCTGTCGGGGTATCCGATTCCCTGCATTCGTCGGACAGGGTTTTCATTTTTCATTATTGATTCTGACGATCGCTGCGCTGCGATATACATCATTGACTATTGACCATTCACTTTTTTCATTATTCATTTCCCCCTCAGATTTCATTCAGAATTGCGAGATAGTTTTGCCGGAATTTAATTAAAAGATAACGGTGAAGAAATTAATTGGTGTATTAGCTGCTTCCTGCTGCGGTTTTGCGTCTTATTCTCAATCTGTTCAGCATACCCTGCAGGGGCGCATCATGGATGCATCGAGCCAAAAGGCTTTGGAATATGCGACCATTACCCTGAAAAATATGACTGGTAAAAGCCTCAATGGGGCAGTCAGTGATAACAAAGGAAAATTTAAATTATCCAATGTCCCGTCAGGCAAGTACCTGGTCCAGGTTGATTTTATCGCGTATTACTCGAAAACCGACACGATACAACTGAGTGAGCCGGACAGGAATATCAACCTGCCGGTGATCTTTTTGCAACCAAAAGGAACCAGTCTTTCCGAAGTGACGGTGGTTTCAAAACTGCCATTGGTTGAAAACAAAATAGATAAAATTGTGTACAATGCCGCCAATGACGTCAGTTCCCAGGGAGGAGTGGCATTGGATGTGCTGAAAAAAGTACCCCAGGTATCTGTTGATATTGACGGGAATGTGGAGCTGCTGGGTAACAGCAGTATCCGTTTTCTGATCAATGGTAAGCCCTCTACCGTATTTGGGAATAATCTCACTGATGTGCTGTCTTCCATACCCGCAAGCCAGATCAAGAGTATCGAAGCGATCTCCAGCCCGGGTGCCCGGTATGATGCGGAAGGTACTGGCGGCATAATCAATATTATACTCAAGGATAGTAAAGTAAAAGGGATCAATGGTACAGTGAATGGCAGCCTTGGATCCAGGCTGGAAAACGGATCTGCCAATCTCAACTTTCGCAACAATGGTTTTGGCATGCACTTTTTTTTCAGTGGAAATGCACAGTTAAGTTCCCAAACACCCAGCCAGTATGGGAGGTATTCCGATAGTACTAAGCTTTTACAGGACGGAACAAGCAGTTTCAACCGGGGCGGATTTGAATCAGGATGGGGCTTTGACTGGGACTTGAGCAAAACCGATAACCTGAGTGGTAGCTTCGGTTACAACCACTTCAGCAGCGCCGGCAGTGGATTGACACAGCAGGAACAATACACTAAAAATGGCGCTATGAGCACGGATCTGTTCAGCACCCGCAATTCTTCCAGCGAAAGCAGTTCAAAGGCATTTGAATGGAACCTGGCTTACCGGAAGAAACTGAAAAGAAAAGGGGAGGAACTCAATCTTCAATACAATGATAGTTATGATCTGCCCAACAGTAATTATTGGCAGTACCAGGTGTATAAAGGAGAAGTGAATCCTTTTACAGGGGCGCAAAGTAATAATCCTGGTACGGACAGGGAGACTGAAATTGCACTGGATTATACCCGGCCTGTCAATGATCAACTGGAACTGGAAGCTGGTTTGAAAACTGTTTTCCGGGCTATTCACAGTAACGCGGATGTACTGAGTTGGAACCCTTCTGTGCAATCTTACACTTATGACCCTACGCAATCCTACCAGATCAGCTATCACCGGGCCATTTATGCCGGCTAT
>CAZAOR010000307.1:0-2825 GCA_964486805.1 uncultured Sediminibacterium sp.
GTTTGTTTTGAGTCGGCGGCGCAGCGTGGTAACGGGCGAACCGGCCAGCGCGGCCCAAATGACTATCTAATCACTGATTAGGCAGCCATGGCATACTGTGTATTGCCATTTGTGGTTTGAGTATTCAGATTAAAGTGCTAATTACCCAACGCACTGCATGCTTACACCAACCGTAACCTATGCTGTCAAAACCAGTACGGCCCCGTAAGAGAAACAAATTGTGTTTGTAGTTTGTGGTTTGTTGTTATATCTGGTTTCTGTTTTTGAATTTGCCCCCTTTTATTGACGCCTGGTTCAGGTAACCTGATAAGGCGCTAATTCTTTTTAACAATAGCTCTGATTCTTGCAATAATGCTTCAAACACTACTTCTTCCAGTAGGCCATTATCATGACACCTGAACAGTTGTGATCTAACCTCTTCCAGAGAGCCCATTGCAATAGACTAGTGATGTACAAATTCATTTTTGCCACCTCGTCCATAGCCTTCCGCAATATTATCAATTACAGAGCCCGCAGCGTTTGACATCTGCCATTTTATGCCTAACTCGGTTCCAAATCGATTTGCTTTTAGAACCTTGTTTATACTGCAGGAAAAAGATCTTGCCATTTGCCATATCTCAAGTTCCTGTAAACTCCGGATAGTTCCCATGGACTTTTCAGTAACCCTACACAAAAACCCACTTTCCAAATACAGTAGAAACAACCGTAATTAATCCAGCAACCATAAACTACATACCACAAACCACAAACTACAAACCACAAACTATTTAAAAAGTCTCCAGAAATCTAACCCCAAAGCGTATGCCATAACCCCTAAAAGCAGGATCATACCTGCCATTTGGGCATATTCCATGAATTTATCGCCAGGTTTTCTGCCTGTTACCATCTCAAAGAGGTTAAACAGGGCATGGCCCCCATCCAGCGCCGGAATGGGCAGGATGTTCATGAATGCCAGGATAATCGAGAAAATTCCTGTCAGGGTCCAGAACTTCTCCCAATCCCATACTCCCGGGAATGTATTACCGATGCTGATCACACTTCCCAGGGAATCGCTGGCGGCCACCTTACCCGTAAATAACTGTTTCAGGCCGGTGATATACCGGTTCAATGTTTCCCAGCAGCGGTGAAAACCGATGGGGATCGATTCTCCCAGGCTGTATTCATGGATCACGGTTCCCAGCAATTCGCCGGGCGTTTTAAAATATATACTCACATCCTTTGCATTCTGGGCAGCCTTGCTGTTGATAAAAAAACCTACCTGCAGGGTATCTTGCCCGCGCAGAACAGTCAGTTGCACAGTTGAATCCAAATAGGGTTTCTTGAGCCGGGCAAATTCATCCGTAAAACGGAATGGCTGACCATTGATGCCGATCAGTTCATCCCCTTTCTGCAATCGCCCCCCGGTAAAACGCGCTGCTTTGGTCACAGAATCGATCACAGCCGGGTAACGGGGAAATACCATCGCCCCCATTTTCTTATCATGCATCAGTTTCTTGATAAATCCTTCCGGTATGGTCAGATCAACCTGTTGACCATCCCGCAACACCTGGAGTTTTTTGGCTTCTTTCAGGATCATTTCCGCTTCGAGGGTGCCGAAATTTTCCAGTGGTTTTCCGTCAATAGCAACAATATTATCTCCGTCACGGATGCCGATGCTCCTGGCAAGGGAATCCGTGTATACCCCATATTTCAGGTTTTTGACGGGCAGGTTCTCTTCTCCCCATACCCAGGTGATGCCGATGAAAATGACGATCGCCAGTAATATATTCACGATGACTCCACCGGTCATGATAATGAGCCGCTGCCAGGCTGGTTTGGAGCGCAGTTCCCAGGGCTGGGGCGGCTGTTTCATCTGCTCCTTGTCCATGCTTTCGTCAATCATGCCGGCTATTTTTACAAAACCGCCGAATGGCACCCAGCCGATACCGTACTCTGTCTCTCCTTTTTTGGTTTTCCACAAACTGAACCAGGGGTTGAAGAAGAGGTAAAATTTTTCAACCCGGCATTTGAACAGCCGGGCAGGGATAAAATGTCCCAGTTCGTGCAGGATCACCAGTATGGAAAAGGAAAGGATAAACTGACCAGCTTTCACAGCCACACTTGTCCAGTCAATCGCTAATAAACTCGTAGAAACACTCATTCGCTTTGGGTAGGGTTTTGCAGGATTACATATGAATTAACGAGGCCGCGAAGTTACGGGCCTCGCCATCGGTTTCAAAATACTGTTCCAGGGTGGGGTTTTCGATAAAGGAGATACGTGCCATGGTTTGTTCAACCACTTCTGTCATATCCAGGAATCCGATCCGGTTGCGTAGGAAGGCATATACCGCGATCTCGTTGGCAGCATTCAGGATGCAGGGCATGTTACCGCCTTTTCGCAGGGCTTCCATCGCCAGTGCCAGGTTGCGGAATGTTTTGGTATCCGGTTCTTCGAAACTCAGGCTGGCCGGTTTCCGGAAATCGTATCGCGGAAAACTGCTGGGCAGGCGGTTCGGGAATGCCAGTGCATACTGAATGGGCAGTTTCATATCCGGCAGCCCCATCTGTGCTTTGATACTGCCATCCTCAAACTGCACCATACTGTGAATAATACTTTGCGGATGCACCAATACCTGTACCTGGTCGGCCTGCAAGTTGAACAGCCATTTTGCCTCAATCATCTCCAGTCCCTTATTCATGAGTGTGGCAGAATCAATCGTGATCTTGGCGCCCATCTGCCAGTTGGGATGTTGCAGGGCATGGTCTTTTTTAACATTGACCAGGAAATTCGGCTTTTTACCCAGGACGGGCCCTCCGCTTGCGGTGAGTATGATTTTCTCGATCAC
>CAZAOR010000308.1:0-3543 GCA_964486805.1 uncultured Sediminibacterium sp.
CAAGGCAGCACGGGAGCCGGCGCGGGCATCGTGAATGTGAACAGCAACAGCGTCTCCGGCGCGAGCGCGACGTTGCGGGTGAATGACGTTTTGACGCTGGCTGCGGTCGCCGGCACGCCGGTATCCGGCACCGCTGGCACGATCAATATCAATGGCGGTGCGTTGATGGCCAATAACATTGTCAGCGGCGGCGGAGCCGGCGCAATCAGTCTTGCGGGCGGCGCGTTGACGCTTGCCGGTGTTGCCGGAAATTCAACGGCTCCCATCGGCCATCTCGCGGCCACCAATTCAATTTTCAATCTCGCGCTGAACCCAGCGACGAACAGCATTGTGACAACGAGTTTGACGACCGGCGGCGCGACCAATGTCATCAACATCATTTCGGCTCCGCCGATTGCCAGTTATCCCGTTCAAATTCCGCTCATCAAATACTCCGGCAGCATCGGCGGCGCGGGTTTCAATTTTGGACTGGGAACATTGCCGCCGCTTTATGCCGGTCATCTCGTCAACAATTCGGCCAATTCTTCCATTGATTTGGTTTTGACCGCCGGTTCCAGCACGTTGACGTGGAGTGGAGAAACCAGCGGCGATTGGGACATGACGACGGCAAATTGGTTGGGCGGCGGCAACTCCGCCGTGTATGCCGACGGCGATTTCGTTCAATTTTTTGACGGCGCATCCAGCGGCAATGTCAATCTCACGACGGCAGTTTCGCCCGGCGGCATTGATGTCAGCAATGCGACGCTGAATTATACGTTCAACGGCAGCGGTGACATCGCCGGCTCCGGCAATCTGGTCAAAGACGGCTCCGGCGTGTTGGTGATTGACAATGCTGGAAACAATACATTTACCGGCGGCACTACCATCAATGGCGGCGCGCTGCAAATCGGCAACAACGACGGCAACGGCAATCTGCCCGGCGACGTCGTTGACAATGGCAATTTAATTTTTGCGCGTTCGGATAATCCCACGGTGAGCAATCCTATTTCCGGCGCGGGTTCATTTACACAAGCGGGCGCGGGCGGAACGCTTTTGTTGAATGGCGTCAACAGTTTCACCGGTGAAGTCATCGTGACCAACGGCAGCGCGTTGCAAGTCGGCAGTTCGTCCGCGCTGGGTTCGGGCAGCGGCAATGTCATTATCGCGAATGGTTCGACGCTGGACATCAATGGTTATTACGGCAGCCGGCCAATTGTGGTTTCGGGCGCGGGAATGGACGGCAACGGCGCCATCATTGACAATGGCAGCGCGGTTTATGGATTGACGACCAGCATCACGCTGACGGGCGACACGACCTTTGGCTTTCATAATCGCTGGGATATGGATGCGTCCAGCGGCAGCGTGGTTTTAAGCACGGGCGGCAATCCCTACAATTTGACGCTGGTCAGCGATTCGGGAACTTATTTTCAGTGGGAAAATCTGGCGGTGGATCCGGCGCTGGCCAACATCAATTTGGAGTCGGGTAATTTGGGAATTGTCGGCTCGACCACGCTGGGCAATCCCGATGCCACGTTGACGCTGGCTCCCGGAGCAACACTGACCTTTTACAACAACGGCTCAATCAATGCTTCCATTGACAAGCAGGTGGATTTCCAGTCCGGCGCGGCGATAAGCGTCGGCGGCGGCAACGACGTGATGAATGGCGCGATGACTTTGGAATCCGGTTATTGTTCTTTCAGCATCGGTGGCGGGACTTCATTGACCCTCAGCAATGTCTTGAGCGGAGACGGCACTTTGTATTTTAACGGCGGAACCGGCTCGCTCATTTTGGCCGGCGACAGTCCGTCTTACACCGGCGATGTGGCTTTATACACCGGCTCGGTGACGCTGAACGGCATGATTGGCGGAACCATAACCAGTCAATTCGGCACCACGGTTTCGGGAACCGGCACGGCCGATGGGGTCGTGGATGTTTCCGGCGCGCTTTTGCCCGGCGGCGCGGGAACAGCCGGAGTTTTCAACGCCGGCGGCGATTTGATACTGGAAAGCGGCGCGACGGTCACCAATGATTTGAGTTCAACCACCACCGGAAACAATGATTTGATTCAAGTGACCGGCGATTTGACGGTCAACAATAATAATCTCTACATCAATCCAATGAACGGCACGTTGGCCGATGGAACTTATACGCTCTTTACTTACACCGGCAATTTGAACGGCTCTCTTGGCGCGGTGTCAACGGTTTATCAAACGGCTTACGAACTGGTGTTGACCAACGTGACCACGACGACGCCGAAACAAATCCAACTCATCGTCACCGGCACCAGCCAGCCCAGTTTGCTGATTTGGAACAATGCCAGCGGCAACGGCCAGTGGGATGTCTCCAGCTCGGCCAATTGGTCCAACGTGACGACTCACGCTGCTTCGAGCCAATTCAACTATTTGGATTCCGTGATATTTGATGACTCCATCGCCGATGCGGCGACGCCGGCGACCAACATCAATATCCCGTCCGGTCAAATCGTCGTTCCCACGGCCATCACAAATGATTCAAGCCTCGACTATACGATTGGCGGTTCGGGCAAAATCAGCGGTTCGGGAAGTTTGACCAAACTGGGCAGCGGCACTGTGACGTTGAACGCTGTCGGCGACTTTACCGGCCCCGTGACCATTGCCGGCGGCGTTGTCAAAACCGCCGGCGGCACATTGGCCTCCGTTTCTTCCATCACCATCACCAATGATGCCACGCTGGATTTTGCCAACAGCAGCATGACGGGCGGCAAACCCATCACGGTTTCCGGCGCGGGTTTCAATGGCGAAGGCGCGATCTTCAACAGCGGCGGCGGCCAGTATGGTCAGTTGCTGGACATCACCATGACCGGCGACACAAAATTCGGCGGCAGCGCGCGATGGGATTTGGCGACCGGCTCGCAAATCAGCGGCGCGCATAATCTGACGATTGATTGGTCCGCCGGCGCCGGTTATGGCGAATGGAATTCGGTGACCGTTGGCGCTGACGTGGCGGGCATTATTTTGACCAACGGCAGCAGCATCGGGATGAAATATATGGACACCAGTTTTCAGAATCCAGCCACGGTATTCACCGCCGACACAAATTGTCAGGTGACCTTTTGGAACGGCGGCTTCAATGGCAGCTTGAATTTTATGAGCGGCTCTTCGGTGAATGACTATAGCAGTCCTTCCGGGACATTTAACGGCAGCACTCTCGCATTTGGAGACGGTGTGGTGTGGCTTACTTACGGCAATGCCAATAATGAAGTGATCAACAGCGCCGTCACGCTGAATGGCATCGCCCATTTCAGGATTGGCGATCATAATGTGATTCTGACCAACGTCATCAGCGGTCCCGGCGGCATTTTGATGGAATACTGGAATCATCAAATGATTCTTTCAGCTTCCAATACCTACACCGGGCCGACCATCATCAATCAGGGTGGGAATACATTGTCCGTGGCTTTGACCGGCGACGGTTCCATTTCACACAGCTCGCTGATCTTTTTCGGCGGCAGCAATCCAACTTCGGTGCGCATGGATGTGAGCGGGCGTTCGGATCAAACCTTCACGCTGGCCGACGGTCAGACA
>CAZAOR010000309.1:0-3429 GCA_964486805.1 uncultured Sediminibacterium sp.
TGGATATCGAGAAAGATCAGGTCAGGATTCAGGGTTTCAATTTTTTCGATGCCGTCATCCACGTTTGCGGCTTCTTCAATTACTTCAATATCCGAGTGATCCTGTAACAGTTTTTTCAATTCATTACGGGCCAATCTTTCATCGTCAATAATAATTGCTTTGATTGCCATGATTCGTATAAGTGTTTGTATTAGGAATGTAAATGTGCGAGGGGCATTTTAACCACCGCTTCCACCATTGCCTGGGAGGTATCCCGGATATCGAAGCTGGCTTTTCCACCGTAGAGCAGCTTCAGCCGGTTGCGGGTACTGCTCAAACCAAAGCCTTCGCCGGTATTGCTGATATCCTGCAGGTGCCCGCTATTCTGCACTACCAGTTCATGGTGGTCATCACAAAAATCAGATACGATACGGATCACACCACCGGATTTCTGCTTGCTGATGCCATGCTTAATGGCATTTTCAACTAGGGTTTGCAACATCATGGGCGGAACAGGCTGGTCAAGGGTGTCTTCATCAATATCATAGGAAACCTGCAGCCTGTCTTCAAAACGGATATGCTCCAGGGCCAGATAATCTTTTACAATATTGAGTTCCTTTTCGAGGGGAACGGTTTCCATTTTTTCTGCCTGCATACTGCTGCGAAGGATATTACTCAGTTCGGTGATAGCTGTACGGGCGCGTTCCGGGTTTTCGTCTACGAGTGCCCGAATACTGTTGAGGGCATTAAAAATGAAATGCGGATTGATATGGGATTTGATGGTTTTCAGTTCCAGCTCCTTTACCAGGCTTTCCAGCCGTATTTTCTGTATCTCGTTTTTGGAACCTAATTCCACATAATGCCAGATATAATAAACTGAGGCCCAAACCAGTACCAGGGGAGAGTCCATGAAGAGATTGGACACAAAGCGCTGTTCCATGGATAATTTAATCTCCGAATCATAAACATGCAACCATTCTACCGTAGCGCTGTTGGCAAAACTGTAAAGGATAATGACACAGATCACTGTCATGGTCAGCATCCACCATTTTTTCACATCCATGGGAGGATGCAGCTTCAGGCGCTGTATCAACATACGCAACAAATGCGTGCTGAGCAGCCCGAAAAAGATGCTGATCGCAATGCGGCGAAAGAGGATATTGTAACTCCTGGAATCGAAGTTATCGAAGACAATCGCAAAGAAGATAGCGGATAATCCATAGAATAACCAACCGCCCAATTGACAACACCAGTATAATGTGGATTTCTTGATTCTCATGTTAAAACAAAGATAGCAGGATTGGTCAGGCCCCGGAAAGCGTTTTGGGATTAATGGTAAAATCGGCTTCTGTCTGGCAGAAATCCCGGTTTTCGCCGTTGAACAAAAGTATCGTATGATATGTTTTGTGGATGTAAACAGCCCGCTACCGCTGAAATAACCTAATTTTACATGCAAAATTCACCCATGCAGATACCGGCCGGTCCCCTTCTTCAGGGTATATCCTCTCCTGACGATCTCAAAAAACTCGGCAGAGAGCAATTACACCAGCTTTGCGATGAACTCCGCCAGTATATTGTGGATGTCGTTAGCGTACATGGGGGACATTTCGCGGCCAGCCTCGGAGTTGTGGAACTAAGTGTTGCCCTGCACTATGTTTACAATACTCCTTACGACCAGTTGGTCTGGGACGTAGGTCACCAGGCCTATGGTCACAAAATCCTTACCGGACGCCGGGATCATTTCTATACCAACCGCAAATACAAAGGTCTCAGCGGCTTTCCCAAACGTTCAGAAAGCCCGTATGATACTTTTGGGGTCGGGCATTCCTCCACCTCCATTTCTGCAGCTTTAGGCATGGCCATGGCAGCCCGTCTCAAAGGAGAGGACCGCAAGTCTGTAGCCGTGATCGGGGATGGCTCCATGACTGCCGGAATGGCTTTTGAGGCCATGAATCATGCAGGTGTTGCCGACAGCGACCTGCTGATCATCCTGAATGATAACTGCATGAGCATCGATCCGAATGTAGGCGCACTCAAGGAATACCTTACCGATATCAGCACTTCACCCACCTATAACCGGGTACGGGATGAGTTATGGAACCTGATGGGAAAGCTGCCCGTGGGGCGCAAGTTTTCAAGGGATATGGCCAGCAAAATGGAAGCCAGCCTCAAAAGTGCCATCAACAAGAGCAGCAACCTTTTTGAAGCCCTCAAGATCCGATATTTCGGACCGATAGACGGACATAATATCACCAAGCTGGTGGATACCCTCACCGATTTACGCAAAATTCCCGGACCCAAACTGCTGCATATCATTACGGTGAAAGGGAAGGGTTATGCACTGGCGGAAAAGGACCAGACCAAATGGCATGCCCCGGGTTTGTTTGATAAAGTAACCGGCGAAATCTACCGGAAAAAATCGGATACTCCCCAACCTCCCAAATACCAGGATGTTTTCGGACATACCATATTGGAACTGGCAGAAAAAAATGAAAAGATCATGGGTATTACTCCGGCCATGCCCAGTGGTTCTTCCCTGAAATTCATGATGGATAAAATGCCCCATCGGGCCATCGATGTGGGTATCTGCGAGCAGCATGCCGTTACCCTCAGTGCCGGTCTGGCCACTCAGGGCATGCGGGTATTTTGTAATATCTATTCTTCTTTCATGCAAAGGGCCTACGACCAGGTGGTGCATGACGTGGCTATCCAGCGATTGCCGGTTATATTCTGCCTCGACAGGGCCGGATTGGTAGGAGAAGACGGACCTACCCACCACGGATGTTATGATCTGGCTTATATGCGTTGTATCCCCAATCTGGTAATCAGCGCCCCGATGAATGAGCAGGAATTACGCAATCTGATGTACACCGCCCAACTTGAATCAAATCCTTATCCCTTTGTGATCCGCTATCCCAGGGGAGAAGGGGTGATGCCGGAATGGCGCACACCTTTCGAAGCCCTGCCGGTCGGAAAAGGACGTAAGCTCAAGGATGGCCGCGACCTCGCCATACTCACCATCGGACACCCTGGCAATTTTGCACTGGCCGCAATCCGGGAACTGCGCACCCAGGGCATGGATCCCGCACATTATGATATGCGCTTTGTAAAGCCCCTGGATGAAGCCTTGCTGCACGAAGTATTCAGCCGCTACGACAAAGTAGTTACCGTAGAAGACGGCACCGTCAAAGGCGGCTTTGGCTCCGCTATCCTGGAATGGATGCATGCCAACGATTACCAGGCCGCTGTAAAAATATTAGGCATCCCTGACCGGATTGTAGAACATGGTACGCCGAAAGAACTGCACCGGGAATGCGCCTACGATGCACAGGGAATTGCAGACACTGTCAGGGAAATGCTGCGTGAAATTGTGAGCGTAAAAGCTGAAAAAAATAGTCTTTAGCTTTTGTCTCTTTGGCAAACACATACATCAGTACTTCCAAAGACCCA
>CAZAOR010000310.1:0-2913 GCA_964486805.1 uncultured Sediminibacterium sp.
GCAAGGGGGATGCGGATTTACGATAAGATACAGCATGAGGTAGAACAAGCAGTGGGTCGTATCAATGGAAATTATTCCAGCATCAACTGGATACCGATTCGTTTTATGACGCGTTCCTTCCCATTTGAAGAAGTGTTGCGGTATTATGCAGTGGCAGATATCGCCTGGATTACACCTTTGCGGGATGGACTGAACCTGGTAGCCAAAGAATATATAGCAGCACAGGGACAACTGGCAGATCCGTCCGGCGTATTGATCCTTTCGGAATTCGCAGGTTCAGCTGTGGAATTGCCTTATGCCATACGCACCAATCCCTACGATACCCGTTCCATGAAAGAAGGTTTGCTGCAAGCACTCATGATGCCCGAATCCGAGAGAACTTTGCGGATGAAACGCTTGTACGACCAGGTAAAATATTACGATGTGGATTTCTGGGCAGCAGATTTTCTGCAACAGTTGCGCGGAGGAGAAATGACAGAAAACCCGGTGATCTCCTCCAGACAGGCAGATCTGAAAACCCTGGAAGGGGTCATTCCAGAAACAGCGGAACTTCTGGATAATTGATGACCGGTGTTTTAACCTGCAAAAAACGGTGTTTATCCCCTTGCATATCCGGAAAGCTTAGTGTACATTGTGGTGGCAAGTGTGGAAGAAGAAGTAGCAAGAGCCCTGAAATGGGTAAGTTTAATATCCATTTCCTATTTAAAACCAGTTTTACGAACACTTCATTCGTATAAAGGGGAGCGCAGAGCGCTCCCCTTTTTGTTGTATTTCATGAATAAATAGCCGGAATTCCGCACACAAAATCTTGGTAAATTGACTATTTTTGCAAGTGATGAATAGCCGGATAAAAGGCGATTTCTTAAACAAAAGCGTGTATGCGGATACTCATTGCGGATGATCATACCCTTATCAGGGAAGGTTTGCGGAAGATATTAGTCGAGTCATTTCCCTTTGCAGATATTCATGATGTGTCCGATTCTGCAGATCTGCTGAAAAGAGCGCTGCAGGAAACCTGGGATATTATTATCTCCGATATCAGCATGCCAGGTTATTCCGGTATTGAAATACTGAAACAGATCAAAGAAAATGCGCCCCAGACACCCGTTCTGATGCTCAGTATGCATGCGCCCGAACAATATGCAGTCCGCTCTCTGAAAGCAGGCGCTTCCGGTTATCTCACCAAGGAAAGTGCTCCTTATGAATTGGTGAAAGCAGTGCAGCAAATACTCAGCGGCCGAAAATATATTACCAGTGAAGTTGCAGAAGTACTGGCCGGATCCATTGAACAGAACAATACCCAGGCCCCGCATGAACAACTTTCTGATCGGGAATTCGAAGTATTTAAAATGATTGTTTCCGGTAAAAGCATCTCCGCCATCGGCGAGATACTTTCTCTCAATGTCAAT
This sequence comes from uncultured Sediminibacterium sp., assembly GCA_964486805.1. GTDB lineage: Bacteria > Bacteroidota > Bacteroidia > Chitinophagales > Chitinophagaceae > Sediminibacterium. Next base: position 1,410 of record CAZAOR010000310.1, read on the forward strand.
ACCATCAGCACGTATCGTTCCCGCATCATGGAAAAAATGCACATGCAGAACAATGCTGATCTGGTAAAGTATGCCATCATGAATAATATCATCTAGCCACTTACCGCACATTCCGTAGATACAAATCTACAATACTACACAAAGGGTTCGCAAAGCAGGTACATGTGAATGGGTCAATCTCAGCATAATCGTGCAAGAATTTTCACTTTTTTGCAATAAAAAGTGAGAATTTCGATTAAAAAATGCGTCTATTTGCTGGAGTTTGCAAAACCTGAATTTTAAAAGCTTTTTTGATACCCCCCTGGGAAAATTGGCGCTAATGGCAGGTGGTTTTCCACGCAGGCGGCCCTTACAATTATCCGTGTTTTCATCGAGTTGCCGGTAGGATTACCCCTACAATTTGTTTACAGGCCGTGCTACATCCGGTTATGCCGCTTGCCTTTACCTTCGGTCATATTTCAGAATTTATATATGAACACCCAAGGCCTGAAGGTTTTACTGATCGATGATACGGTGATGATTCTGCAACGCTTGAAATCCATTTTGGAGTCGGTGAAGCAGGTAATCAGAACAGAGTCTGCCACTTCTGCAGAAGAAGCGCTGGTTATCATGGAAGATTACCAGCCTGATTTAATGGTGCTGGATATCAATATGCCCGGCATGGGGGGAATAGAAATGTTACGGAAACTGCATTTGCTGAGCATCAACAAACCCGTTGTGATCATGCTCACCAATAATACATTCGCCGGATACCGGGATGAATGCATGCGCCTGGGGGCAGATTATTTCCTGGATAAATCGAGGGACTTTTTACAGATCCCTGCCATCGTGGAAAATATCTCCCAGCACAAAACAGTGCGTGTAGAATAGTGAGGCAGCCAACCCCGGCTAAATACCCAATACATCCTTCAATTTCAGGTAACCTGTTTTACTGACCGGAAGTTTCATGCCAATGCTCAGTACCGCGAGATGACTGTCCTTTTCATAGGGATCGATGCGTGAAATCAGCGGGATGTAAACAATATAGGATCGGTGGATACGCACGAAATTCTGCGGATCAAGTGAAGATTCGAAATACCCCATGGTTTTGTTTTTCAGGAAAACACCTTCTGCGGTATGTATGCGCACATAATCATCTGCTGCTTCCAGGTATTGAATGGTACTCACCGGAATGATCCGTATTTTCCCATTGTCTTTGACCACTACCCGCCCTGATGCCGCTGTTCCGGCGGTTGGAATATTTTCCAGTAATTGTTGCACTTGCCCGGATGGGGCCGGGCTGGTCTGCTGCCATTTTTGGATGGCTTTATCAAATCTTTCTTTGCTGAATGGCTTTAACAGATAGTCGATGGCATGTGCTTCAAAAGCTTTGATCGCGTATTCTTCAAATGCCGTCGTGAAAATAATCGCGGGTGGCGATTCCACCATCTCCAGCATTTCAAATCCTGTGATCTTGGGCATCTGGATATCCAGAAATACCAGGTCGGGTTGGTATTGCTGAATC
>CAZAOR010000311.1:0-2667 GCA_964486805.1 uncultured Sediminibacterium sp.
AATATCTTGTCAGCATGAATAAAGCTACTTTTTTTATTAAGGTTATCTATTGCTGCAATGCCAAACTTACCAGGCCGGTCCGGTAATTCGCTATAATTTACATGTAACTTGAATTTTATTACCAGTTCATCATTAACAATATTGGTGTCTTGTGCCAATGCGGTTAAAGTGCTTAGTGTAAAAATGAGCAAAACAAGTTTTTTCATGATTCACTATTTATATAATTAACATCATCTTATCAGGGATATATTCCCTTTTTCAGAGATATTGTCACCATTAAAGAGCTTCGCTTTCAGGTAGTATACAAACACGCCCGTGTTAAGAAGCTTGCCTTTGAACGAGCCATCCCAGCAGTTATTGGCAGGGTCCGTGGTTTCAAAGACTTTGTTGCCCCAGCGGTCGTATATGGCAAAGTCTATGGTTTTTATGCAGTTCCCGTAAACGCATTCCAGCTCATTCTCTGCATCGCCATTGGGTGAGAAGGCCGACGGCACAAACACCTGCCCGCACGGTATCTCAACGCTTATCCTTACGCACGTACTGTCCCTGCATCCGTTGCTGTCTGTTACAGTTACACAGTATTCTGTAGTCTGGGCTGGCTTGGCAACGGGGTCTGCGCAGCTGCTGCAGCTTAATCCTGTTGCCGGGGTCCATTCATACGTCGTGCCTCCGCCGGCCGACAGGGCAACACTGTCTCCAAGGCTAATGGTCTGGTCGCCCGGATTGATGCTTGCCGTTGCTCCTGCTGTCCCCGTAATGCTTACTACCTGTACTTGCCCGCAACCGTTTGCATCGGTTATTGTACAACTATATGTCCCTGCAGCTAAACTTCCTGCTGTGGCTGATGTCCCTCCTGACGGGCTCCATGTATATGTGTATGTCCCTGTACCGCCTGTAGCTGTTACAGTTGCGCTCCCGGAGGTACCGCAGTCTGCATTTTTCGTCGTTACCGTTGTCGTTACTGCCGTCGGCTGGTTTATTGTAACTGTATCAGTGGTTGCACAACCTTTTGAATCTGTTACTGTACACGTATAGGTCCCCGCTGATAAACCTGTTGCTGTTGCCCCGGTTCCGCCTGACGGGCTCCATGCATAACTATATGGACCGGTTCCGCCTGATGAGGATACCGTAGCGCTGCCATTGCTATCCCCATAACACATCTCATTGCTTTGTGTTGTTGTTACCGTTGGCGCTCCTATATTCGTTATCGTTGCCGTTACCTGTTTACTGCATCCGTTCTTATCCGTTACTGTACACGTATATATACCTGCTGACAGGTTATTCGCTGTTGCTCCGGTCCCGCCTGACGGGCTCCAGGCATAACTATATGGACCGGTTCCGCCCGATGAGGATACCGTAGCGCTGCCGTCACTCTGGCTACAAGAGGCATTGCTTACTGTTACGGAACCGGTTATAGCGCTGGGTTCTGTTATGGTTACTGTATCATTCGTTATACAGCCACCGTTATCTGTTACCGTACACGTGTATGTGCCTGCCGTCAGGCCTGTCGCTACCGAATCACTTCCTCCGCCTGGGCTCCAGGAAAATGTATACGGGCCAGTGCCGCCTGTGACTGAAACTGATGCAGTGCCTGTTCCTCCATTGCACAACGCATTGGTAGAAGATGCTGTAACCGAAGGCCCTCCTATATTGCTCACTGCTGCCACCACCGTTTTTGTGCACCCATTGGCATCGGTTATTGTACAGGTGTATGACCCGGCAGCCAGGTTGTTTGCCGTTGCACCCGTACCACCGGAAGGGCTCCATGCATAACTTAATGTCCCTGTTCCGCCGCTTGCACTCACTGTCGCTGAACCGTTACTGCTGCCGCAGTTTGCCTGCGTCGTACCCGTAACACTTCCTGTTATTGCTGATGGCACCGTTACGGTGACACTATCTTTCACACTGCACCCGTTTTTATCGGTAATCGTGCAGGTATACGTACCCGATGTTAACGCGGTCGCTACCGAATCTGTTCCTCCTGATGGGCTCCACGCATAACTGTACGGCCCCGTACCTCCGCTAACGCTAACCGTTGCCGATCCTGTACTATTGCTGCAGAGCGGCTCCGATACTGTTACAGATGATGATGGCCCTGTACTATTATTGATCGTAGTTGTTTCTGTTGTTGCACAGCCATTCGCATCCGTTATCGTACACGTATAACTCCCTGTTGTCAGGCCCGTCGCTACCGAATCTGTTCCTCCTGATGGGCTCCACGCATAACTGTATGGCCCCGTACCTCCGCTAACGCTAACCGTTGCTGTTCCTGTCCCTCCTCCGCACCCAGCATCTGTCTTGCTTACTGTTGCTGTTATTGCTGTGACATTGACAGTAACGGTTGCATTTTTACTGCTGCCATTGCAACCAGAGCCTGTTCCGCTAACGGTATACGTAGTGCTTGCTGTGGGGGTAGCCGTTACACTGGCTCCCGTTGTTGTATTTAACCCGGTTGACGGACTCCATGTATAGCTGGTCCCTCCGCTGGCTGTTAATGTTGTGCTGTCTCCTGAACATATTGTATTTGATCCCGCTACCGCGCTTATATTAAGGCTCCCGCCTCCACTCATCCCTATCTTCTCTACAAAACCATTACCTGTCGCATATAATATCGTATCATTTACAGGATCCAGTTTAACATCGTACACATCACTTGTTGCAGGAATA
>CAZAOR010000312.1:0-2644 GCA_964486805.1 uncultured Sediminibacterium sp.
AAAGCTATATCGCTTTCATTACCGTGATCCTGTTCATCGTAGGCGGTTATTTAACCTCAAAAGGCGCCATGGGCCTTGGCCGTACGCAAAATTACCAGCCGGTTCAACCCATCTTCTATTCCCATAAAGTACATGCGGGTATTAACCAGATCAATTGCCAGTATTGCCATATCGGCGTTTACCAGGGCAAACAGGCCACCATCCCCTCAGTTAATATCTGTATGAACTGTCACATGGCCATCAATGAATACAAAGGCGAAAAATTGTACAACGAAGCCGGCGAAGAAGTGGATGGTACTGCTCAGATCCAGACACTCTACAAATATGCCGGATATACGCCCGGCCAACCCTGGGATGCTTCCAAAGCCAAACCCATTGAATGGGTGCGCATCCATAACCTGCCTGACCACGTGTATTTCAACCACAGTCAGCACGTGAAAGTAGGCCAGGTAGCCTGCCAGACCTGCCATGGTGAAATCCAGAAAATGGATGAGGTAAAACAGTTTGCTCCGCTCAGCATGGGCTGGTGCATTAACTGTCACCGCGAAACCAAAGTGCAGTTCAAAGACAACGGTTTCTACAGCATTTATGAAAAATACCACCAGGACCTGAAATCCGGTAAGATCGACAGTACCAAAGGGATTACTGTAGAGAAGATCGGCGGAACTGAGTGTCAGAAATGCCACTATTAATAAAGGAACGATAGGGTTTTCAGTTCCCACCCGTCTGCAGGAAGCTCTTATTAAAAAATAGTTGTTAAGTATAGCAGAAGAAACCAGAGAAGATAATATCCGATCCGGCTTTCAACTGCTCGAATTATCAAATAAATACAATGGAAAAAAAGCACTGGCAAAGTTTTGGAGAACTGCATCAGTCAGAAGCCTACCAGAAAGATGTGAAGGATGAATTCAGGGAAGATTTACCCTTTGAGGCTGATGACAGCAAAGGTTTTCTCTCTGCCAAAGCACCCAGGAGAGACTTTTTAAAATATCTCGGTTTCAGTACCGCCGCCGCCGCCGTAGCCGCCAGTTGTGAAATGCCGGTGAAAAAAGCAATCCCATTTGCCAATAAACCGGAAGATGTTGTGCCCGGCGTAGCCAAATACTATGCAACTACCTATGTACAGGATGGCGATGTCGTGAGCGTATTGGCGAAAGTACGCGATGGACGACCCATTAAAATTGAAGGAAACGACTTGAGCCCGATCACCAAAGGCGGTACTTCTGCCCGTGTACAGGCTTCCGTACTGGATTTATATGATACCGCCCGTTTGCGTTACCCCACGATCGATGGGAAAGAAGTGACTTTTGATGCGATCGATAAAGCGGTAGCTGGCGCGCTGACCGGCCCGGTGGTGATCCTGACCAGCACGATTACTTCCCCTACTACCCAGGAAGCGATCAATCAACTGTTGGCGAAATATCCCGGCAGCCGTCACGTAACTTATGATGCCATTTCTTACAGTGGGATTTTACAGGCCAATGAAGCCACCTACGGCAAGAGAGCGATCCCTTCTTATCATTTTGAAAATGCGAAAGCGATCGTGAGTATCGGCGCCGATTTTCTCGGTACCTGGCTCAGCCCGGTTGAGTTCGCCCGCCAGTATGCAGCAGGCAAACGCATCGATGAAAAGGCCCCTGCCATGAGCAAGCACATTCATTTTGAAAGCCTGGCAAGTCTTACCGGCTCCAACGCCGATGAAAAATACCTGCACCGCCCTTCTGAAACCGGATCAGTAGTAGCTTCCCTGCTGGCAGCCATTAACGGACAACCCGTTACGCTAACCGATGCCAAATTGAAAGAAGGCGTAGAAAAAGCGGCGAAAACACTGGTTGCCAATAAAGGCGCAGCCCTGGTTGTTTGCGGCAGCAATGACGTGAATATTCAGATACTGGTCAACGCCATCAATGAAGCAATCGGTGCCGGCGGTAAGACCATCGACTGGTCTGTGCCCGTTTATACCCGCAAAGGGGTAGATGCCGATTTTGCCAAACTGGTGGATGATATGAATGCCGGTTCAGTAGGCAGCCTGCTGGTTTATGGCGCTAACCCGGCATATAGCTGGTATGCAGCCGACAAGTTTGTAGCCGGACTGAAAAAAGTAAAAACAACGGTTTCCTTCAGCAGCAAGCTGGATGAAACCGCCGTACTCTGCAAATACATCATTCCCGATCATCATTACCTAGAAAGCTGGGGAGATGCCGAGCCCAAAGCCGGATATATCTCTTTCATGCAGCCTACCATCTATCCCTTGTTCAAAACCCGCCAATGGCAGGACAGCCTGTTGAAATGGGCGGGTGCTGCTACCGATTACCTGGCTTTCCTGAAAAACTATTGGAGCGGTAAAACAGGCGGTGAAGCCGGCTGGGACAAAGCCTTGCAGGATGGGGTACTGAATCCCGCTGCAGAGCTTGCGATGAGCGGGGCAATCTTCAATGCCGCCGCTGTAACCGCTGCCACTGCACAGGTACTAGCGGCATCTGCCAAAAAAGGCGGACAAACGGAACTGGTACTGTATGAAAAAATAAGTATCGGCGCAGGTCAGGGCGCTTCCAACCCCTGGTTGCAGGAAATGCCCGACCCCATCACCCGCGCCACCTGGGATAACTACGTAGTGGTATCCCCGGCAATGGCTAAAACCTTA
>CAZAOR010000313.1:0-3066 GCA_964486805.1 uncultured Sediminibacterium sp.
ACGCAATCCTCAAATACTTTTGTTTCTGGTTTTTTGTACTCACGATCTCTCATATTTTATACAGTTTTATCGAAAAGCCTTTCATGGATCTTCGAAATCGGTAGATTGAACCCTGCATCATCCCATGGTAGTGAAAAATTCGGGCTCTCCTTGAATACGTAGGATAATATTTTTTTCATTGGCTTATTTGGAACGATAGCTGCCAGACCGATCAATTATTCACAAAAAACGAATCTTTCATCATTTGACAACTGGCAACACATTTTGGTAGTTCAATTTCTAAAACCTTTTGCTGCTTAGGAAGCATCAAGCTGATCATGCACCTTTTTCAACCAGCAACCTTTCGCAGACAAGATTGCTTAGTGTTTCTCCCTGCCTTTTACCATAGCTTACTATGTAGGACCTGTCAAAAGGCTCTATGGATTTGATTTTAATTTTCAGGCCCAACCACATTTCACGGGCATTTAAAAACTTCAGGAAGTCAGAAGAGGTATTTATAACGGCAGCCAGTTTGACTGTTTCGCCAACTTTGCAATCGCTGAGCTTATTATATTCTTTCCAGATAATTTTACCATTTTTATCCGGGATAGGTGAGCCATGCGGATCAACTTTGGGATAGCCAAGCAATTCATCCATTTTATCAAAAAATACAGGGGATTGTATGTGTTCAATCTGCTCTGCAATATCGTGCACGTCTTCCCAGCCCAAATTCATTTTTTCTACCAGGAACATTTCGGTAAGCCGGTGTTTGCGGATAATCAGCCCGGCTTCTTTTTTCCCTTTTTCAGTCAGGTGCAAGGGCTTGTAACTTTCATAATGAACCAGTTTTTTTTCTGATAACTTTTTCATCATGCTGGTTACGGTCGGCATTTTGATATCGAGCGTTTTAGACAATTCCGCAACATTTACCTCGCCGGTTTCATTCGCAATATTGAACAGGGCTTTTAAGTAGTTTTCTTCCGTTAATGAATTCATACTCCAAAGTTAACAAAATTAATTTCCTGATATAAGTCCGGTATACGTGTTTTAAAATCTATTTGTTAGATGAATAAAACATCATAGTTTTGTTGTTCTAATAAATATATTTCCAATAGTGCATCATTATTTTTATAAACGTCGGGTAAAAGCAATCCTGATGCTTTTGTGCTTTGAGATATCGGCGCGGGCACAATCCATTACGGGTACCGTGAAGGATGCTGAAACCTTGCAACCGCTGAATTTTTGTACGGTTTGGTTCTTGCAATCTACCAGCCGAACAACCACGGACGCCGCTGGAATATTTACAATTGCAATCCCTCAGCATCTGCCAGCACCAAAATTGGTTATTTCGTTTTTAGGCTACACCCCTGACACCCTCCAGGTTTTGGCTGCAAAAAGGAATTACGAAATATTATTGAAACCTCAACAAGGCATACTTAACGAAGTAGTGGTTACCGGTGTTTCAAAAGCGGTGCTGATAAGGGAAAACCCTATTGCAATTGCCAGCGTATCATCAAAGGCAATTGAGAACACCACTGAAACAAATATCATAGACGTTCTGGTCAAGAATGTGGCCGGATTGAATGCCGTAAAAACAGGCCCAAATATTTCCAAACCTTTTATCCGGGGCCTGGGTTATAACCGTGTGCTTACTTTATATGACGGTATCAGGCAGGAGGGCCAGCAATGGGGTGACGAACACGGGATAGAAGTGGATGCGTATAATATCAACAGGGCGGAAGTGGTAAAGGGCCCCGCAAGCATCATGTACGGCTCGGATGCCGTGGCTGGTGTGGTAAGTCTTATACCACCCATGCCTGCTAAAACCGACACTAAATTGCTGGGAAGATATTTCACGGAGTATCAAAGCAATAATGGTCTAATCGGGAATGGCTTGCGGCTTTCTTATTCAGATAATCATTGGGGTTATGCTTTGCGAGGTTCGTACCGGATAGCAAAAAATTACACCAACAATATTGATGGAAGGGTTTATAATACCGGATTTCGGGAAATCAATGCCTCTGCTACTATTCAGCATTTCAACAGCAGGGGATACTCCAATTTGAACCTTACACTTTATCAGAATCTGCAGGGAATACCCGATGGCAGCAGGGATTCACTCACAAGAAAATTCACGCAGCAAATTTATGAGGGCAATAATGATGACATCAAAAACCGCCCTATTGTTGCTGATGCATTTTTAAATGCTTATCAGCTTAGTCCTTTGCATCAGAACATTGCGCATTACAGGATTTACAGTAATAACCATTATACGATCGGGAAAGGCGATATGGATTTTTCCCTGGCATTTCAGCAAAATATCCGCAGGGAGTACAATCACCCAACTATGCCGCAGCAGGCCGGCATGCATGTCAGGCTGAATACGTTTAATTATGGCTTTCGTTATAATGCACCGGCTTTATTGCATACGGAAATTTCCCTGGGAGTAAATGGAATGTATCAAAATAACAAAAGTATTGACGCAACAGATTTCCCCATTCCTGATTATAGTTTGTTTGATATTGGCAGCTTTATATATGCAAAATGGAAACAAAATAATTGGACTATTAACGGGGGATTACGGTATGACAATCGCCATTTGCAAGGTGATGATTTTTATACCAATATGAATAGTGTAACAGGCTTTGATCATCATGTTACATCGCCCGACACGGCGGGTGCTTATTTACAGTTTCCGGCATTTGCGAAATCATTCCATGGGGTATCCATGAGTTTCGGAGCAACCTGTCAATTGAACGAGCACCTGAGCCTGAAAGTTAATTTGGCTAAAGGTTACAGGGCGCCAAGTATTACGGAATATGCATCTAACGGCCTGGACCCCGGAGCACATATTGTTTATCTGGGCAACAGAAACTTTGTACCGGAATTCAGTTGGCAGGAAGATATCGGGGCAGACATTTATTTTCAGGATTTTTCCGCATCAGCCAGTCTTTTCAATAACAATATGGAACATTTTATCTATCTGTCGCTACTGACAGATGCCAATGGGAACGCCATTTTGGATCCGCAAGGAAATAAAACATTCCAATACCAACAGGCAGCGGCACAACTGTACGGCGCGGAACT
>CAZAOR010000314.1:0-2677 GCA_964486805.1 uncultured Sediminibacterium sp.
CCAGCATATTGACAAAAGCCTGTGGCAGAAAGCCTCTTTCTTTAATACCGGTGGTCAGTTCACCGGATTTGGGATCCGGCCAGTCCATAGCAAATACCGGAAAGCCCAGCCGGTCGCCATCCCGTTTGCTGAGTTTACCATTGCCGTCTGGTTTTAGAATCAGCGGCAGATGTGCCCATTGCGGCATACTTTCTTCCCATCCCAGGTATTTCCATAACAGTAAGTGAACGGGTGCGGAAGGCAGCCATTCTTCGCCGCGGAAAGCATGCGAAATCTGCATCAGGTAATCATCCACCACCACTGCCAGGTGATAGGTGGGCATCCCGTCGGCTTTCAATAAAACTTTATCGTCCGCCTGTGCAGTATCGAAGCTCACTGCTCCACGGATCATATCGGTAAAGCTGACAATTTCTGATTCGGGCATTTTAATCCGGATCACATGCGGGGCACCAGCGTCCAGTAAGCTTTTTACTTCCCCGGCAGGCAGGGTAAGTGAATTGCGCATCTGCAGTCGTAATTGCTGGTTGTATTGTGGAGAAGGATTTTCGGGTGTTTTAAAGCGACTGCGCATCTGCTCTAATTCATCTGTAGTATCAAAAGCGTAGTAAGCGTATCCTTTTTCTACAAGGGATTCCGCATACGCACGGTATTGTGCTTTACGTTCACTTTGCCGGTAGGGTGCAAAAGGTCCGCCATGTAAGGGGCTTTCATCCGGTGTCAGTCCGCACCAGTCCAGGGTTTCAAAAATATAGGCTTCTGCACCCGGAACAAATCTCGTTTGATCGGTGTCTTCAATGCGAACAATGAAATCACCGCCATGCTGACGGGCAAACAGGTAGTTGAACAAAACCGTGCGTACCCCGCCCAGGTGCAAGCCGCCTGTAGGGGAGGGGGCAAACCTTACTCTTACTTTTCGTGACATCCTGCAAAGATAAGATACCGCTATCAACACCCCGCCCGGCCCGGGTATGCTATCTTTGCAATATGTATTTTGTAAAAACACCCTGGTGGTTACGAAGTCTGTATCCCCTGCTCACCTGGCGGATACCAGTAACTGACAAGGTGATTTACCTGAGTTTTGATGATGGCCCGCATGAGCAGGCAACTGTTTTTGCATTGGATCAGTTACAACAGTTCAATGCTAAGGCAACTTTTTTCTGTATCGGAAAAAATGTACAGGCATATCCCGGAATTTATGAAAGGATATGGCGGGAGGGACATCGTGTGGGTAATCATACACAAAATCACCTGAATGGCTGGAAGACCAGTGACCAGGAATATCTAAAGGATATTGAAGCGGCAGACAGGGTGATACCTACCGGTTTATTTCGACCCCCTTATGGCAGGATACGCAGATCGCAGGTACGGCAATTATTAGCGGAAAAGAAGCAGCGACAGATTGTGATGTGGGATGTTTTGAGTGGAGATTTTGATACGGGGATTAGTCCGGCGCTGTGCTTGCAACGGGTGTTGCGAAATACACAAAGCGGATCTGTGATCGTGATGCACGACAGTACAAAAGCCTGGGAAAGGATGTCTTATGCCCTGCCTCGTATGTTGGAATATTTTACAGAAGCAGGATACCGGTTTGAAGTAATACCGGATAATAAACAGCGGGTATGATCATAGATACACATAGTCATTTGTATTCGGACGCGTTTAATGCGGATAGGGAAGAAGTTTATCAGCGGGCCATTGCTGCAGGTCTGGAGCGAATATACCTTCCGGCGATAGACAGCGAAAGCACTGCGGGGATGCTGGCACTGGAATCTGCGCATCCGGAAACCTGTTTCGCCATGATGGGATTACATCCCTGTTCGGTGCATACAGGGTATGAGCAGGAACTGGATCATGTGCTGCACTGGCTGGACAAAAGGGATTTTGTAGCGATTGGAGAAATCGGGCTTGATTTTTATTGGGATACCAGCTATCGGGAGCAGCAGTATCTGGCATTTGAAAAACAGATTCAATGGGCTTTGGAGAGAAGGAAACCCATCGTGATACATACCCGTAATGCAATGGCGGAAACGATTGAAAGGGTCAGGCCTTTTGCGGAAAAAGGATTGGGGGGCATCTTTCATTGTTTTGGCGGAACGGCGGCAGAGGCAGAAATGATCACAGGATTGGGTTTTTACCTGGGTATTGGGGGTGTACTGACGTACAAAAAATCTGGCCTGGCAGCTTCCCTCCAGGATATTGCGCCGGATTGGCTGGTACTGGAAACGGATGCGCCTTATCTGAGCCCGGTACCTTATCGGGGCAAGCGTAATGAGCCGGCCTACCTGGTAAATGTGCTGGCGGAATTAGCCAGGGTAAAGGGATTAAGCTCGGAGGATTTGGCCCGAATTACCACGCAAAATGCCAAAAATATCTTCGGTAACTGAGCAGGAAAAGCTATTTTTGCCCTCCGAAAATAAAAAGAGAGGTGTTCCCGCCGTGGCGGGATTGAAGGAGTCCCGCTATGGCGGGAGAAAGTGTGTAAACCCTAAAGGGTATCGAGGGCGAGACGAATAGCTATGCTATTGTCTCGGTGCCGACCGGAGCGTCGGCATTCGAATAGAAGAGGAATTAGTTCTTAGATATAAAAAATACAGAGAGGTGTCCGAGTGGTTGAAGGAGCACGCCTGGAAAGTGTGTATCCCCCTAAAGGGTATCGAGGGTTCGACTCCCTTCCTCT
>CAZAOR010000315.1:0-8923 GCA_964486805.1 uncultured Sediminibacterium sp.
TTGGTAACAGGTCCGGTAAATGCGCAGGTAAACACAAAAGCGGCTAATGTAAGCATCTGTTTCATGACGATGATTTTTTAATAAAGAACAATTAAAGGTAGAAAAGGTTGGTGATTATCGGGTGGAATATCCGGCTGCAGCCAGGCCCGATTGTTCCCATTCTTCGACGGGTTGTACAATTTCCCCCCTATAATTTTTGGTGATAAGCTGTTACGGTTGGGTATACGCTGCGGTTAAAATGCTAACCCGGCATCCCGCTTCTGACAGCAGGGCGGCGCTGGCTTCCAGGGTGGCCCCGGTAGTCACGACATCATCCACCAATAATACCCGCCGGTTCTGCAGTGAAGCCGCGTTTTGAAGCGCAAAAACCGCTTCCATGTTTTGCCAGCGATGCACCCGGTCCTGCTGCGTTTGTGTTGCCGTGAATTGAGAACGGACCAATGCATTCCTGCAAACGGGTATACGGGTAATGATACTGATCGCATCGCAAAGAAGGGCGGCCTGGTTGTACCCTCTTTTTTTTTCTTTCTTCGGATGCAGGGGCAGGGGCACCAATAAATCCAGGGAAGCGAACCTGCCGGCGCCTGCCAGCGCTTCGCCCATCAACCGGCCAAGCAGCCTGCCTGCTTCGGGTTGATTGCGATATTTCAGCGCAAATAGCAGATGCTGCAACAGCGTGTTTTTTGTGAAATAAAACAAGGCGGCGGCTGCTTCCAGCGAAACCCGGCCATAAAATATTTTTTCAACCGCGTTACCCGGTTGATCCATAAAGCCGGTATAGGGTAAGCTGAAACAACAGGTATGACAAAGATATTGTTCCGGTAAATCAGGTACTGCACCACAACCCGCACAGGGCCTGGGGAAGAAAAGATCGGCGATTGCCGGCATCCATTTTTGCATCATCCTGCAAGGTAGCCGGCCCTTTGTAGTCGACAGGCCGTATTAATACCCATAGTATATACGCTGCTGATGGATCAATGCCCGGTATTTAACGGTTCAGTCATCCCCCCCAATTTTAAAAATCTTCCTGCCAATTCTATTGCCGGATTCCGGCTTTATTCATTGCCTGGAACTTGTCATTAAGGTCTTTGTTTGAATTTGATTTTTCCTGCCTCATTTATCAATTCCTTTTACCTTGCAGCCATGTCTGCTCTTGCTACCTGTTATATCATTGATGCGGTGCGCTCACCCATCGGCCGCTATGGCGGTAAACTGAGTTCCATACGTCCGGATGACCTGCTGGCGCATATCCTGCAAACATTATTGCAGCGCAACCCGTCGATTGATCCGGCGGCGATTGAAGATGTAATTGCCGGCGCCGCCAACCAGGCGGGTGAAGACAACCGTAACGTTGCCCGTATGGCCGCTTTATTGGCTGGGCTGCCGGTATCGGTGGCGGGTAATACAGTGAACCGGCTCTGTGCCAGCGGCCTGCAGGCCGTGATGGATGCAGCAAGGGCCATCGCCTGCGGAGAAGGGATGCTCTACATTGCTGCCGGAGTGGAAAGTATGACCCGTGCCCCTTTTGTAACGGCCAAAAGCGAAGGCGCCTGGAACCGCCGGGTAGAGACTTATGATACCACCATCGGCTGGCGCTTCACCAATAATAAACTGGCCGAAATGTATTATCCCTACAGTATGGGGGAAACAGCCGAAAATGTTGCGCGGGAATGGCAGATCAGCCGGGAAGCACAGGATATTTTTGCCCTGTCCTCGCAGGAAAAATATTTTGCTGCATTGGAAGCAGGTAAATGGGACAATGAAATTGCGGCCATTGAAATGATACACGATCGTTTGATCAGTTGGTTTAACCAGGATGAACATCCCCGTAAAACCTCGCTGGAGAAACTGGCCGGTCTGCGCCCTGCATTCCAGAAAGACGGAACGGTGACAGCTGGCAATGCTTCGGGAATCAATGATGGCGCAGCAGCTCTCTTGCTTGCCAGTGAGGAAGCTGTCAAATTATTCCAGCTGGAACCCCTGGCGCGGGTGGTCAGCATGGGGGTAGCAGGCGTGGATCCGGCAATCATGGGCATCGGTCCGGTGCCTGCTTCACAAAAAGCATTGCAACGGGCAGGTATTACAGCCGGCCAGCTTGATCTGATAGAATTAAACGAGGCATTCGCTTCGCAGAGCATTGCCTGTATGCAGGAACTGGAACTGGATCCTGCGAAAGTCAATGTAAACGGAGGGGCCATCGCCCTGGGCCATCCATTGGGATGCAGCGGTGTAAGGATTACCACCACCTTATTACATGAAATGAACCGGCGTAAAGCCCGCTATGGACTGGCCACCATGTGTGTGGGAGTGGGCCAGGGGGCCGCAATGGTGCTGGAAGGGGTTTCCAATTGAGTCGCTGACCAAGCCTCGATTGCCAGGCCGGACTGCTGAGCGGTAATATGTCCGAAGGGGAATCCCTTTGTTATACCAGGTTTATTTTTTTGTGGCATGTGCATATCGGAATGCAGGAATGCGTAATTTCCCGTAAACCATTCCTGTATGCAAAAAATTGGTAGCCTTTTTATCGCAGCTTTTTTCCTTTTCAGTTGTGCGCATGCACAAACCGCTGATACCGCCATCACCCATCTCCTGGGCCGTTATACTTTTCCGGAAGGCAGTGTGGTGAGTGCGGTTGTTGTTACGCTGGACAGCGGTAAACTTACCATGAGTTCTGAAGCTGGGGTATCCGATCTGGTAAAACTGGGAGATGATCAGTACAATATCGTCAGTTTCGATGGAACTGCCCGGTTTACACGCGACAGCAGCTCGCATAAAATCATTGGAGTAATCATTGATGCCCGTGGCTATCACCTGGAGGGTGTTAAGGCAGCAGAAAATACCGCATCAATGTCCCAGCCATTGGCAGCCCTTCACAAGCCATTCCTGCGGTTGCAGCCAAATGGGGACGTTTACTGGTAATAAGTTTCATCAATATAAAACAGGCCATCCTCCTTCTGCCAGTACCAGAATTTTTTTCTGAAGACACAATAAGTTCCGCGGGTGGAATGCGATGCGAGTTCAGGCGGGATGTATAAAACCCTGGGTGGCACCATCTTGAAACGGAAGATCAGGTTTTTGCGTTGGTCGGGCGTATAGGCGCGGGCAATACTGCGGTAATTGACTTTAGCCGCTATGGCTTCCGGCAGGCCGGATGCGGGTGTAATAATCTCCCCGCGGTCATCAATCACCACCAGCGGCTGCTGGAATTTTTTTGCAGTTTTCGGGGCTGGTATTGTTGCAGCTACTGTTGGGGGAGCAGTAATAGCTGGCGCAGCGATCTTTTTTTCGGGTGTTCCGGCCTGCGGAGGGGGCAGGGGTTTAACAGGTAATTTGCCGGCCGAAGGAATTGTTTTATGACTGCAGCCGGCCAGCAGGAATAAGCAGGTGAATAAACAGGTAATGCGGGTCATCCGGTCGTTCTTTTGTACCGGCAACCCTTTCGGATTTGTTACCGGTATGGTTCAGGAAAATGGAAAATCAGACAGTGCCTTTTGGAGCAGGGTGTCCGGCTTGCCGGTTGCTAATGCTTTTACCAGGCAGGTGCCGTTTTTCAGTTCTTCGCTGCCGATCAGGATGGCGTAAGGTATCTGTTTTTTTTCTGCGTAGCGGAACTGCTTGTCGAACTTCGCTTTCTCGTGATACAATTCACAGGCGATTCCCTGTTCCCGTAGTTGTTGCATCAGCCGGTAAGCGGTTTTGCTTTCCTCTTCCCCCAGGTGGAAGAAAAGAGCCCGGGAACCTGCGGCAATTTCTGTCGGGAAGAGTTGTAACTCCTCCATCACATCATAGATCCTGTCGACCCCGAAGCTGATCCCTACCCCGGGCACATTCGGTACACCGAAAAGGCCGGTAAGGTCATCATACCGGCCGCCGCCGCCGATGCTGCCCATCTGCACAGACAGCGCTTTTACTTCAAAAATGATGCCGGTATAATAATTGAGTCCGCGGGCCAGGGTAAAATCTGTTTTCATAGCGGCATTGACGTTTTTGCCTGCCAGCGCCAGCAGGTAACGGATTTCTCCGATGCCTTCGCTTGCCAGGGGTTGATCGCTGAGGAGGTTTTGGAGAGACTGTAACTTCTCTTCATTGGTACCATCTATGTCCAGGTATTGTTCAATCAAAGCGACCTGATCCGTTCCCAGACCCCGAGAAGCCAGTTCTTCTTTTACTTGATCGATACCTGTTTTATCGAGCTTATCGATAGCGATTGTGACCGGGATCATCCATTGGGATCCGCCGCAGGCTTCTGCGAGTGCGGCCAGTATTTTCCGGTTATTGATACGGATTTCCACGGGTATTCCCAGCCGGGAAAATGCCGTGGCATATAGATCGGCTAATTCGGCTTCAATCAGCAGGGATTTACTGCCTACTACGTCGGCATCGCATTGGTAAAACTCCCGGTACCGGCCCCTCTGTGGCCGGTCAGCCCGCCAAACCGGCTGAATCTGGTAGCGCTTAAAGGGCAGGGTAAGCTGTCCGTAATTCATGGCGACATACCGTGCAAAGGGGATGGTGAGATCGTAGCGTAACGCTCTTTCGGTGATACCCTTGCTGTTTTTGCCACTGAGTATTTTTTCAAAATCTGCCCGGGCCTGTTCCTGTTTGTCCGGGTGATCCAATCCGTTATTGAGTATTTTGAAGATCAGCTTATCACCTTCTTCGCCGTATTTACCCATGAGTGTATCCAGGTTTTCCATGGCGGGCGTTTCGAGGGGCTGAAAACCGTATAATTCAAACACGGTGCGAATGGTTTGAAAAATGTATTGCCGTTTGCGTACAACTGCCGGGCCGATATCGCGGGTGCCTTGTGGTAATGCAGGTTTGCTCATGCGTCATGAATGAAATGAGGCGGCAAGGTAAAAATTTAGGATGGATTCTGCCCAGCTGTATTGAATTTGCGTACGAGTTCCCGGCAGGCTGCATCCAGCATCGCGAAAACGGTATGATAATCCTTTTCAGTACCATACCAGGGGTCGGGTACTTCCCGGTCTTCGCCGGGATAAAGCAGGTTCAGGATCAGGTCGGTTTTTCCGGGCTGCCAACGGTTTCCACAGCACCGCTGCAGGTCGGCATAATTACTGCGGTCCATCACCCAGATGCGATCAAAACGATCCATATCCGCTGGCTGAAAGGCCCGTGCCTGCTGGCGACTGATATCGATGCCATGCTGCCTCGCCACTTTGATTGACAAAGGATGGGGCGCTTCCCCGGTATGGTATCCCGCTGTTCCCGCGCTGTCAATAAACCAGGGGGGACGCAGGTTTTGGGTATGGTACCACAAAATACCTTCAGCCAGCGGGCTGCGGCAGATATTTCCCAAACAAACCATGAGCATCCTCATGCGGCAAAGTTAGCCGGGGAAACCTAACCGCAGCTTACTAACGGTTATTAGCATTCCGGGCTGAATTTTGTGGAAACCGGGCGGGTGATGCATCTTAAATCAGGCGCTGATTTTGATGCTTGGTAAAAACCCGCAGACAATCTTGGCCCAAAAAAAAATTATTACCTAAATTGCCCAACCCTGTTTTAACTGAATGTTAAATGGAAAACGAGTACAGAGCCAAACAGAAGAAAAGCTATAATTTGATGCGGATGTCTTATGATATCACCATCTCATTGCTGATATTGGGAATGGCTGTTGTCGTATTATTTGCTGAACGATGGCATATCGATGCGCTGAGCAGTCCGGACAATGCTTTCTTCCGGTATTTCTTCGGAGGTCTTTGTGTATTGTATGGTGGGTTCAGACTTTACAGGGGGATTAAACATGATTATTGAAAAGTGTAGCAGGACTGTAGCCCGTTTATCCGGGTTGCTTTTATGGATGTTCTTTGTTTCCTGTGGGACCAATAAGCCCGATAACCGTGATACGCCGGAAAAAGGAACGATCCGCATCAGTGTGGATGAGAGTTTCAAGCCGGTGATTGAACAGGAATTGCTGGTGCATCATTCCGCGTTTCCCAACACGCATATCGAGGTTTCCTATAAGTCCGAAGCGGCCTGTTTCAGGGATTTGCGGTCGGATAGTACGCGGATGATACTGGTGGCAAGAGGGTTGACCAAGCATGAGGATTCGGCCTATCACGACCTGTTATCATTCTCGCCTTCTTATGGGATACTGGCTTATGATGCCGTTGCAGTGATCGTGAACCGGGAAGCGCGCGACAGTGTTTTTACTTTGAACCAGTTGCGGGATATCCTGAGCGGGAAAAATAAGATCACGGCAGTAATGGATGGTCCCAATGCAACCAGTACGGTACGATACCTGCAGGACAGTCTGTTACACGGCGCACCTTTTGGCAGCAATGTGGTCGCATCAAACAACAGCCAGGAAGTGGTGGATGTGGTTTCACGCGACCCGAAAGTGATCGGATTTGTGGGACTTAGCTGGGTTGGAGACAATTATGACCCGCAACAGATGGCTTACCGGAAAAAAATCCGCCTGGCATTACTGCAATGCGCGTCCTGTACAGAAAAGGATTTATTTGCCAAGCCTTCACAGGCTTCTATCAGTTACGGACAATATCCTTTGGCAAGGCCTTTGTACTATATTTTAAAAGAGAACGCCGCCGGACTGGTTACCGGGTTCATGAATTTTATGAGCCTGGAAAGAGGACAGTTGATTTTCAGAAGATCTGTCCTGGTGCCAGCAAAAATGGCATTCGATAACAGGAAGGGAAGTATTTCGGAAGAAGCAGACTGACACTAACTATAAAAATTGAAAAATGAAGAAGACCGTTTCTCTATTGCTGACAGCGATGCTTGCTGCACAGGTATCGAGAGCCCAGGTTAAAGATGGGATCAAATACCTGAACTATGACAAGAACATGAGTGCAAAGGAAGCATTCCAGAAAGCGTATGACTCCAATCCCAAAGACCCCGAAGCAACATTCTGGTTGGGTCAGGCCATGCTGGCGTTGGCAACTGATGAAGGGGATGCCCCGAAGAAAGATCAGCTTGACCAGATTAAAAACCTGTACCAGAAAGGGTTGCAGGATGCCGGCAGCGCTCCGCTTTTGCTGATCGGTATGGGCCAGATCGAAATACTGGAAGGTGGCGACCTGAATGCTGCCAAACAGAAATTTGAGCAGGCCATCACCGCAACTACCCCTACCCGTGGCCGGAATAAAGGAAAACCCGACCCGGATGTTCTGAATGCCATCGGTTATGTGATGGCACAAGTGCCTATCAACAAAGGCGACCACGCTTATGCGGTTGAAAAACTGAAACAGGCTGCTACCGAGGATGAAAAAAATCCCGATATCCTCATCAATATGGGGATCAACTACCTGAAAATGGGGGGTGAGAACGGGGGAGAAGCTGTAAAAGCTTACCAGGAAGCCCTGAACCGTGACCCTAAAAGCGCTTTGGCCTATTATCGGATCGGTAAAATATACCAGAGCCAGAACAACAAAGACCTGTTCGAAATGAATTTCGATAAGGCTATTGAAGCCGATCCGGCTTTCCCGCCTGTGTACAATGCCTATTATGAATATTATTCCGACAAGGACGTTAACAAGGCAAAAGAATACCTCGACAAATATGTAGCGACTGCCGACAAGGATCCCCGCAATGATCTGTACCTGGCTGATTACCTGTTCCGTGCGGGCAAATACCAGGAGTCACTGGATAAGCTCAAAACCCTGGAAGGTATCGGCGATAAAGCCCTGCCGAAGATTGATATCCTGTATGCACTGGATTATGACCGCCTGGGAGATTCCGTGCAGGCCAAGGCTTACCTGACCAAGTATTTCGCCAATGCACCTACCAATACGGTATCGCCTTCCGATTATGAACTGGCTGTAAAAGTATTTTCCAAGTTCCCCGGCAGCGAAAATGAGACCATCGTTTACTTGCAGAAAGCCATTGATAATGATACTTCCAAAGTCAATAAGCTGAAGTATATGAACGGAGCTGCAGAAATGTTCGGCAAGGCCAAAAAGTATGACCAGCAGGTAGTATGGTTAGAGAAAGCCCATGCCCTGAAAGGCGGTAAAATGGATGAATATGAGCATTTCCAGATTACCAGGGCATCTCTTGCTTCCAAGAATTATGAAAAGACCATCGAACTGGCGAAGAGTTATATGCAGGATTATCCCGATAAACCCCAGCCCTATGCCTTCTTCAAGCGTGCCGCCATGGAGTCGGATCCGGATACCACGAATGGATCGGCTGCCAGGTATCTCAACTACCTGGATTCGGTTTTGACCGTGATAGACAAGGAGAAACATAAACGTGAGATATTCCTGAACGAATACTATATCATCAACTATTATGTGAAAAGAATGACTACGCTGAAAAACAGCGAGGATTTCAAGATCACCACGGATGGCCAGCGCACCCCCACCGTAGATGAATACCTGGCTACTTGCCAGAAAGCCATTGCGGTGGCCGATAATATGATTGCGGCCTATCCGGATCCCAATGATGACAATAATAAGTATGCGCAGAACGCCAAGGCTTCGATACAGAAAGCATACGATTATTACAGTAATCCGCCCAAGAAAGCTGAGAATGGCGGAAGCAGCAGCGGCACGAAAGGCCAGCATCACTAAAAATACCTGAAAAACTCCCCAAATCCGGGGAGTTTTTCTTTTTTATCGGTTCACTCGTGTATTTTTGCAACTCAATAATGTCTGCCCATGAGCTGGCTTTCTCTTTTAGCGGATGCCAATACCAATAATTCAGCCGCCAATTATCTGCCTATCGGAATTCAGTTAGTGTTTGCCGCAGGTTTTGTAGCTACCATGATCGGGGTTTCGGCCTGGATAGGACCCAAGCGGAAAACCAGTGATAAACTGGAGAACTTTACCAGCGGCATCGAATCGCATGGGAATGCCCGTCAGCCGATGGCAATCAAGTATTTCCTGGTGGCCATCCTGTTTGTATTGTTTGATGTGGAAGTGATTTTCTTTTACCCTTA
>CAZAOR010000316.1:0-3528 GCA_964486805.1 uncultured Sediminibacterium sp.
TTACCCGATATGGAATGGGCGCAGCAGGAACCGGATTTTGTAGCGGGAGAATTCGTCTGGACAGGGTTTGATTATCTCGGAGAACCGACACCCTATATTGCTAACTGGCCCAGCAGGAGTTCCTATTTTGGTATCATTGACCTTTGCGGACTGCCCAAAGACCGCTATTATCTCTATCAAAGTCACTGGAGTGATCGGAAAGTATTACACTTGTTACCCCATTGGAACTGGCAGGGCAGGGAAGGACAGATCATTCCGGTATATGTATATACCAATTATCCATCTGCGGAAATCTTTATCAATGGAGTCAGCTTCGGAAAAAAATATTTTAACCCCGATTCTTTGCTGGATCGTTACCGGCTTCGTTGGTACAATACGATCTACACGCCCGGTGAACTGAAAGTTGTTGCCTATGACCGGAATGGAAAGATCGCATCAACCCAGGTAGTGCATACCGCCAGTGCACCGGCAGCCATTCACCTGCAAACAACCAGCCGGCATCTTTTGCCGGATGGAACAGATATTGCATTTATCACGGTCAGTGTAACGGATAAAGACGGCCATCTGTGTCCGACAGCCGATAATACCATTCACTTTACAGTCAATGGTGCCGGTACCCTCCGTGCGGTTGGCAGCGGAAATCCTGCCAGCCTCGAATCATTTCAGGCCAATGAAAGGAAAGCTTTTTCCGGCAAATGCATGTTGATTGTCCAAAGTAAAACAACGCCGGGTATGATCGGAATTGCAGCAGAAGCTGCTGGCTTGAAAGGAGCCGGTATGACAATCCCGGTGGAGGAAGAGTAGCCTCCGGTCCTTGAAAGATGGAATAAACTATATGAACGAACTAAATGATATGCCTGTGCAGCAGAAACTTGCTGCCTGCAGCCTGATCCGGATCCTGGTACTCGCTTGTTTGCCATGCTGCTTGTTTGCGCAGCCTATCCAAAAGCCGAACGTGATCTTCATCTATGCGGATGATGTTGGCTATGGTGATATCAGTTGCAATGGTGCTACCCATATCAGCACCCCGCATATTGACCGTATCGCCGCAAACGGGATTCGCTTCACCAGTGCCTATGCCACTTCTTCAACCTGCACGCCATCCCGTTACGGGTTACTGACCGGTGAATATCCCTGGCGGAAAAAAGGGACCGGTATCGCTGCCGGAGATGCCGGCACAATCATTTCGCCTGATCAATATACCCTCGCAGATTTGTTCCGGGATGCCGGTTACCAAACTGCTGTGATCGGTAAATGGCATCTGGGACTTGGCCCGGCATCCGGTCCCGATTGGAATGGCCTGATCAAACCCGGTCCGGCAGAGCTTGGGTTCAAAGAATCCTTCATCATACCTGCAACCCCCGACAGGGTTCCCTGTGTGTATGTAGAAAACGGAAGGGTGAAAAACCTGGATCCTGCGGATCCCATCACCGTCAGTTACAAGCAACCTTTATACGGTCTGCCAACCGGTAAAGATCATCCGGAACTCTTGAAGATGCGTTATTCCCATGGGCATGATCAAACAATCATTAATGGAATCAGCCGGATCGGTTATATGCAGGGTGGCAAATCTGCCTGGTGGCAGGATGAAACCATGGGGGATGAACTGGTATCCCATGCCTGTAATTTTATCAGGCAGTCAGCAGCAAAGCCTTTCTTTTTATATTATGCCATACAGGATATCCATGTACCCAGGGTTCCCAATCCCCGCTATCTCGGTAAGAGCGGGATGGGCCCGAGAGGAGATGCCTTATTGGAACTGGATGATAATACCGGCAAAGTGCTGTATTTGCTGGACAGCCTGCATCTCACAGATCATACCATTGTTATTTTCAGCAGCGATAACGGCCCCGTGTTGGATGACGGATATGCGGATATGGCCGAACAACGCTTAAACGGACATACCCCTGCCGGACCGATGCGCGGCGGAAAATATAGTAAGCTGGAGGGTGGAACACGTTTGCCCTTTCTCATATGCTGGCCCGGACAGATACCTGCGCACCAGGTATCCGATGCCTTATTCAGTCAGGTGGATTGCCTGGCTAGTTTTGCTGCTCTTTTACACCAGTCCTTACCCGCAGGCGCAGCCCCGGATAGCCGGGCTTTGCCGGATGTACTTCTCGGTAAATCCAGGCTGGGTCGTGATCACCTGATTGTGCAGGGCATGCAGCCCGGCCTCTCAATCGTTCAGGGTGAATGGAAATATATCAGCCCCTCAAAAGGAGTCGCGTATCTTTCTGATAAAAAAATAGAAACCGGCAGCAGTCCGCTGCCACAGCTATATCGGCTAACAGAAGACCGGAAAGAACAACATAATCTGGCGGATCAATTACCCGGTAAAGTAAAAGAACTGGCCGCTGCATTGGCTGCGATCATTGCAGGCAGGGATCAGTGAATCAAATTTGTGCTATTCAATTCAACGACTAAAATATGCTCTCATTATTTCGATTTCCGGTCTTGTTCACTATGGGCATCTGCCTACTGGCATCCTCTCAGGCGCAGCCGGTTCTTACAACAAAAAAAGCAACAACCCGACCCAATATCATTTTTTTCCTGGTAGATGATATGGGATGGGAAGATACCTCCGTGCCTTTTTTTGGAGAACAAACCGATCTGAACCGGAAATACCATACCCCCAATATGGAGCGACTGGCAGCCATGGGGGTGAAGTTTACCCAGGCTTATGCCAACTGTGTTTGCACGCCATCACGGGTAAGCCTGCAAACTGGTATGAATGCGGCAAGACATCGGGTGACCAACTGGACTGCTTTTTATGAAAACCATCCGACGGACTTTGATTATCCGGGGTTAAAAATGCCTGCATGGAATTATAACGGATTGAGCCCCGCACCCGATACACCACATACGGTATATGCTACAACCCTGGCATCTATCCTGCAGAAACAGGGATATTATACCATTCACGTCGGTAAAGCACATTTTGCTGCTTATCCGACCCTGGGCGCTGATCCGCGCAACCTGGGATATACGGTAAATATAGCAGGGTCGGCAGTAGGTAGTCCGAAAAGTTATCTGGGAACTGAAAACTTCGGCAATAAAACGAAGGGCGGCTATACCCCTGGCGCCGTACCAGGATTGGAAGCTTACCACGGCAAGGATATTTTCCTTTCCGAAGCCCTGACGCTGGAAGCAAAAAAAGCATTGGATACCGCCCGCATGAAGGGCCAGCCCTTCTTCCTGTATATGGCCCATTATGCGGTGCATGCACCTTATAAGCCGGATAACCGTTTCTATGGGCAATATATAGCGGAAGGACTCGGTCAGCAGGAAGCAGAATATGCCGCTTTGTTACAAGGGATGGACAAGAGCCTGGGTGATCTGATGGACTACCTCCGGGAAAATCAGCTGTTGCAAAATACCATCATCATTTTCATGTCAGATAATGGCGGATTGACACTGGTGCCGCCGCGCGGAGGTAAACCATTCACGCATAACCTGCCACTGAAAGCCGGCAAAGGTTCCGGTTATGAAGGGGGTATCCGGGAACCCATGATGGTCTATTGGCCC
>CAZAOR010000317.1:0-3604 GCA_964486805.1 uncultured Sediminibacterium sp.
TATCAACACTCCCCATAACCGGACCACGAGTAGGCTGATTCGATGTTGATTTACTCCCATTTTTTTTGCTAAATGCTTTTTTTAAGAGCTGGCCCATTTCAAATTCCGTTAGCTCTTCTCCTTCGGTCTTAGGCAATCCCCAATTATCCACGTGTGGGTTATTGACCGTTTGGGCTACAGTTTGTGTCCCTTGCGTTGTAATCGAATGTACGTTCTTTGTGGGGCTTTTGCCACCTTTCCCACCCTTATTGCTACCACCTTGATTCCCGGTATTCTTCTTTGGTGGTGTTTTGCCTCCTCCCGACGTACCACCGCCTCCACCACCCATTGTCGGATTTGGATTAGATGGCATTCCCGGACCAGATACCGGAAAACCCGAGCGGATTCCCCCGCCAGTACCAATGTCATTGGATCCTCCGAGATTATCATTGTTTTGATCGCCATTGTCGTGATCGTCATCTCCGCCTACTTTACTACCACCGTCGTATACCGGAGTAACTACCAGATTCACCTCTATGTCTCTCGTCGGTAGCCCAAGAATGGTATCATTTGTGGTGCCATCGGTGTCAGCGCCCACAAAATCCAAGTCCGTCAACTCGCGACCATGGAGGTGACCCGCAGGGGTTCCTCCACTGCCAGGAGCCGTATCATTCGACGATCCATCATCTGTCGTTCCACTATTCAGTGAGTCGTCATCTGGTGAGGTGTCGTTCGAGTCGTCAGTCTGAGAGTCATCCTCTGTGGAGGTGTCCGTCGATGTGCTATCGTCGGTATTGACAACTGTAAATATAATTCCACCTGGGTCCCAAAATCCATCTACGCCACCATCTTCAGGATACAAATCGCCTCCATCCACTGTGGATCCGTCATCAGAGTTATCATCTTGTGTGCCCGAAAAATCGGAGGAAATATCATCGTCAGTACCCGAGTCCAGGCCGGAATCAAAGTTCAGATCATCGCCCGCTGTGAAATCCGAGGTCCAATCGGTATTACCGTCATCTCCGGTATCATCATCGGTACCTCCATCGTCATCGGTACCGCCATCGTCATCGGGGTCCTGAAGATCGTCACCGCTGTCAATTCCCCATCCGGAATTGTCCTCACTTCCTCCCCACCCATTTAGACCAGATTCAACCGGATTGTCATCGTTTTCGTCGGTCCATCCCAAGTCAGAGACATGCAAGTGGCGTCGCGCATCCATAGTTTGTTCGAGTTAGAAGTAAGAAAAAGTACCGAAATCAGGAGAAGCAGGACCATTGAGTCCTGCCCGTAATACTATATGATTGCAATGGGATTACTCCACGATCCAGATCATTTCATACAAGCTGTAATTTCCACTATTATCAAGGATTCGGAGCCCCACATTGAATTGACCCCGGCGGCGCAAGGTCACCCGCAGTCGACGGGCGGTGAGTCCGTATGTCGCGGTTCCAGGAAAGACGAATGCGGGAATGGTACCACTTGTGCTATCCAGGAAGTCACCGGGTGTTAGAGAGTTATCCCGGAAACTGAATTGCACATCGGTTGAAGTAACACCGGGAGTCCAATCGAGATAAAGGTTATTGATGAACGGAAGCCCGGCCTTCAAAAACATTATTTTCTCGACAGCCTTTGGAAGTCGAGTATTAATGGATGTCATCGCCTGCGAACTATTCCAAAGATTCGCCACCTGGACGCTTTGAAAGTCCTGCGGGTTCGGGACAATGAGGTTAGGCGTCGTTAGTGGTGTCAGCGGTGAAACGATCATGGGAGCATCGACCCACGATACGTTCTGGAGCCAGGTCGCACTCCGTTGGAAGACGCCGGCCTGATCCGAGCCAGCATTATCTTCAAAAGAAATAAACGACACGATGGAACGCGGGTCAAGCGTCGGCATCATAGCAAAGTCGAACCAAGATCTAGGTCTCATTTCGTTCTTAAGGTTTGGTTGTAGAGTACGGTTACGAGTGGGCGCCAGTCCGACGCGGCAACGGTGAGCGCGTCGTCGAGCGATTATTGAACGAGAGCAAAGTTAGAGTGCAAACGTGGAAAGTATCATCGCTATGATGGGATAGGAGTCTTATGTTTCGGATAGAATTCGGGCTCGATTTTTTTCGAAAGCCTTGACTTTGTTCCTCTCTCTTCGTATATTGCTCGTGCAATTATGGGCACCTTAATAAAGATGAATGTCTGCCGAAATTCGGGTTTTAGAGGAACAAGTTTCTATCTGAAGAGAAGTATGAATAAATTCCCGACGCAAACATCAAATTATTTTGATGTGATGGAGAAAGCAGGCTGATTTCGAGGGTATGGGAAGACGGATGAATCGACGCACTGCACACAACTGTTGCTTCAGGAAGCGTAAGTGGCTGGACCGATGTTGAGGGCGCCGGTCGTTTCCATTTCACTTATCTCCATTTATCAGGATACCTATGGAATACCTCTGGATAGCTCTCCTCGGTCTTGCGATCGGGGCGGCAGCAATGTTTACGATGCCGGGCCGCGACCCGGGCGGCTGCGTGGTGACGATGATCATCGGGCTCGCCGGCTCCTTTATTGGTGGGTTTCTCGCGCGGTTACTGCACATCAGCACTTCCAGCGACGCGGCGTGGTTTATTGCGTCGGTCATTGGTGCTATCATACTACTTGTCTTGTATCGCAGTGTTCTCGGTAAACGAAATGCTCCATAATCGACACGAATTGAACTTTCGCGAGAAGAGTCGCCTCCTCGGAGGCGGTGCAGTGGCTCTCGCTACGTGCCTGCTCGCGGCGTGCCTGCTCGTAGTTGCAAGCCTCACATCTTGCAACAAGACGCTGCCACCGACGGCACGGAATAGCTATCATCCGTATTCGGTCCAGCATGCTACGCTGCACTTCGAGTATTTTGGCGATACACGTGGGACCGAAGATCTCTTCGTCGATAGCTTCGGTCTGGTCGAAGCGCACGATATGAACTTCGAGCACATCTCGCCAACGCATGGACTCGAGCCGACGCAGAGCTATAGCGTTCGGCGTGGCGCGGACGTTGCCATCGTGGATTCGTTCACCGGACGGCGTCTATCGGTGCGTGACTCTGTGCTCGACAGCGTGATGCACCTGAGCAGCCCACCATCGCCTGAGCAGGCCTTCGAGGACCACTTCAGCGTTCTCGGATATCATCGGACCGGCACCACCCAAAAGATCGGCGTGACAGTGAACACATGGCAACTCGGGCAAGACCCCATCTTCCTCTATGAGTGGCATGGCGTCATTGTCGGACGTGAAACGCATGGACGTGGCGGTGGCGGGACGGAGCTTCGGCTTATCTCCATCGACTCGACATCGCCGGTAGATCCGAAGTACTTCATTGTACCGGATGCCTTCAAGAATGGACCGAGCGCCCCTTCTGGCCCGGCAACTCCGAAAACTGCACCCAGCTATTAATGCGAGCAACCTCTATTCAGCGTGAAGGGACCGATCTGAAAGTGATGTGGGACGATGGTCACATCTCTCGATATCCGCTTGCGTACCTGCGCCAGGAGTGTCCGTGCGCGGCGTGCAAAGGTGAGGTGCTCTTCGGTAAAGTGTATATGCCGGCTAAGCTGCCGATGTTCACCCCAGGTATGAATGAATTGGTGAGCCTCTC
>CAZAOR010000318.1:0-5444 GCA_964486805.1 uncultured Sediminibacterium sp.
CAAATATGATAGCCTTTGGCATTCATGTGCAGTTTATCCTGTATAAAAATATCCTGTTTTACGTAACCGTCGGGTTCCAGCATGGCGGAATGAATATCGATATAACGGGTATGTGGCTGCTGACTGATGAAGGCTTTGATCAGCTTGTTGGCTGCTATAAATTTATCCTCCCATTTCCAGCGACTTGGGCTGGGTTTGATGGAGAGATAGTCCACGGGTACCCTGGGATACCGTTTGCGGATTGCCGCCAGCAATACGGCAAAACGCCCCGCAACAGTTTGCGGGGAAAGGGTATCTGATCCCGCAAAATCATTCTCCCCGCAATAAATGAGGATCTGTTTCGGGTGATAGGGATACACGACTTCTTTTACATAATAAATGAGATCAGTCAGGCTGGAGCCACCAAATCCGCGGTTGATAATGGGATAGCCCGGAAAATAATCGGCCATATCCTTCCATTTGGTAAAGGAGGAGCTACCCACAAAAAGAATGCTGTTAGGGGCAGGCATATACAGACTGTCATTATGCCGGAATGCGGCAATTTCACTGGCAAAGGGCAGGGTCTTTGTCTGGGCCCGCAGCGCAGGACTGAGAAAGACCAGCAGATAGAATAGATATTTCATAAGATTGGGAAAGTTATCGACTTTTCAACAGTTAATTATGCTAACGCGCGTTAGTTGCACGGATAATTTTGTAAATTCGCATTTCAAGCAATGGTATGGAAAAAGATCTGACCCGTATTTTCCATGAAAAAATTGACCATGAAATCCGTATAGAACCGAAAGACTGGATGCCGGATGCCTATCGTCAGACCTTGATCCGGCAGATCAGTCAGCATGCGCACAGTGAAATTGTAGGCATGCTTCCCGAAGGCAACTGGATCACCAGGGCTCCCAGCCTGAAGCGCAAAGCCATCCTCCTGGCAAAAGTACAGGACGAAGCAGGCCATGGACTCTATCTCTATTCCGCCGCAGAAACACTGGGTATTTCAAGGGATACCATGTACGAACAATTGCACAGCGGCAAAGCCAAATATTCTTCCATCTTTAATTACCCAACCCTGACCTGGGCGGATATGGGTGCTATCGGCTGGCTGGTAGATGGTGCTGCGATCATGAACCAGGTACCCCTTTGCCGAACCAGCTATGGTCCCTATGCAAGGGCCATGGTCCGTATCTGCAAAGAAGAAAGCTTTCACCAGCGCCAAGGCTTTGAGATATTACTGACACTTAGCCGCGGTACCGCCGAACAAAAAGCAATGGCACAGGACGCCATCAACCGCTGGTGGTGGCCCAGTATCATGATGTTCGGCCCCAAAGACGAGGACAGTCCGCATACCCAACAGAATATGCGCTGGAAGATCAAACGCTTCAGCAACGATGCACTCCGGCAGAAATTTGTGGACATCTGCGCAGAACAGGTGAAAATATTGGGACTAACCCTGCCCGATCCGGCATTGAAATGGGAGGAAGCCATCAGTCATTATTCTTATGGCACCATTAACTGGGA
Organism: uncultured Sediminibacterium sp.; assembly: GCA_964486805.1. Lineage (GTDB taxonomy): Bacteria > Bacteroidota > Bacteroidia > Chitinophagales > Chitinophagaceae > Sediminibacterium. The sequence goes on from CAZAOR010000318.1 coordinate 1,510, forward strand.
TGAATTCTGGCAGGTAGTCAAAGGAAACGGTCCCTGCAATCGCGAAAGACTGGAAGCCCGCAAAAAAGCCTGGGAAAACGGTGAATGGGTCAGGGCGGCAGCGCAGGCCCATGCAGAAAAAAGGAAACAACGTACAAAAACACAGGCAGCATGAACCCGCAACAGCACGAATGGCCTTTATGGGAGGTATTTATCCGCAGCCGGCAGGGCCTTGATCACAAACATGTGGGCAGCCTGCATGCAGCCGATGCAGCCATGGCGATTGAAAATGCCCGCGATGTATATACCCGCCGCATGGAAGGTGTGAGCATCTGGGTCGTGGAAAGCAAATATATCCATGCTAGTAACCCGGATGAATCCGGGCAACTGTATGATCCTGCCAATGACAAAGCTTATCGGCATCCAACCTTCTATAACCTGCCAGATGCGGTCAAGCACATGTAATTGTTTATCCTTGTTTATATGCGCGAACTGTTCACACCAAAAATCAAATACCTGCTCCACCTTGCAGATAATGCCCTGATCCTGGCACAACGAAACAGTGCTTGGTGCGGACATGGTCCCATCCTGGAACAGGATATCGCGCTGACCAATATCACTCTCGATCACCTGGGCCAGGCCAGGCTCCTGTATCAATATACAGCCGAACTGATCGGCTCCGGCGAAACCGAAGACAGTCTTGCCTACCTGCGCGACCCCATGGATTACCTGAATGTCCAGTTAGTGGAATTACCCAATGGCGACTGGGGTCAAACCATTCTCCGTGTTTTCTTTTTCAGCAATTACCAGTCGGCCCTTTACAAAAAACTGCAGCATTCAGGCGATACCACCGTGGCAGCAATTGCTGCAAAATCATTAAAGGAAGTCAGTTATCACCTCCGCTGGAGCAGTGAATGGGTCATTCGTTTGGGAGATGGCACTCCGGAAAGCCGGCAGCGTATGCTGGCTGCACTCGATTACCTCTGGCCCTATACCGGCGAAATGTTTGAACCCGCAGATTTTGAAAAGATCGCCGCCGCAGAAGGACTGGGGATCAATCCCACCGAATTAATAAACGATTGGGATCAGACCCTTCAAAAAGTTTTCACAGAAGCCGGCTTACCCATACCGGAAAAGAACTGGATGCACAGCGGAGGCAAAAAAGGTGTGCATACTGAGCATCTCGGCTATGTACTCGCAGAAATGCAATACCTGCAAAGAACTTATCCCGGCAGTAATTGGTAAGCAAATGACAGTTGGAAACCCATATCTCCGGGCCCTGATTTCAATGATGGGTATCAGCTTTGTTTGGCTGCTTCCGCATTTCAGTCCTATTCCTTTTCCATTTGGATATACCATTCCTGTTATCCTGGCTGTATGGCTATTGTTGAAATGGTCGGGTGAAACATTCAGCGATATCGGCTTTTCTTTTAAACGGATTGGTACAGGGTCATTGCTAACGGGTATCCTTTACGGTACCATTCTCTTCTTTTTATTACAATACGCTGTAATGCCCTTCCTTGCCCGGGTACTGCACCTGCCTAAAACCAACCTGGAGGATTTCAACTTCCTGCGGCATAATATTATTGGCCTGCTTGTGATCATTCCCGTTGCCTGGGTTGTTGGTGGTATATATGAAGAGATTGTTTTTCATGGTTATATTTTTACAAGGCTGTCAAATATGATGACTAACAATGCCGGCCTATGGATCAGCTTCCTGGCAGCCAACATTATTTTTGGCGCCTATCATTACCAGCAGGGAATTACGGGCATAATTCACGCGTTCATTGCAGGTTGTGCTTACCAGTTCATCGCTATAAAAAAGAATCGGGACCTCTGGTACGCCGTTTTTTTCCACGCTGCTTATGATACCATTGCTTTAACCTATATCTATCTTGGATACCAGTAAAGAAACCATATTATCCTTACTCGAACAGGTGAATGATCCGGAAATACCGGTATTGTCTGTCGTGGACCTTGGCATAATCAGGAACACGGAAGTGTCTGCAGATCCGGAAACAGGCAAAACAACCATTACCGTTTTCATTACACCCACTTATACCGGTTGCCCCGCCATTGATGCCATGAAGATGAATACACGGATTGCGCTATTGGCATATGGATTTGACAATGTGCAATTCGTACAGGTATTATCGCCTGCCTGGACAACCGACTGGATGAGTGAGCAGGGCAAAGAGAAACTGAAAGCATTCGGTATCGCCCCGCCGCAACCCCAGCAATCTGTTTGTACGCCCGGACTTTTCCAGGAAGAAGTGGCCATCCCCTGCCCGCGTTGTAACAGCTACCATACCCGCCTGATTTCCCGTTTCGGCAGCACCGCCTGTAAGGCCCTGTACCAATGTAATGATTGCCAGGAACCCTTTGATCATTTTAAGTGCCACTGACAGGCTAACACAAATACCGTAGATTTATACCAGCGAAATGCCTTGCTATGTCCGCGATACTTTTCCATATTGAAGAACAGGTTGCTTTTATCACCCTGAACCGTCCTGAAAAACTCAATGCTTTCAATCGCGAAATGGCCCTGCTGCTTCAGCAGAAACTGGATGAAGCCGCATCCCTGACCGAGGTCCGTTGTATTTACCTGACAGGTTCCGGAAAAGGTTTTAGCGCAGGCCAGGACCTCGAAGAAGTAGTAGATCCGAACGGCCCGGGCATGGCAAAAATCCTCGCAGAACATTATAATCCCATCATCCGAAAAATACGCAACCTTCCCAAACCCGTGGTTGCGGCAGTCAATGGCGTTGCGGCCGGGGCCGGGGCCAATATCGCGCTTGCCTGCGATATTGTGGTTGCACACGAAAAGGCCTCCTTCATACAGGCATTTTCAAAAATAGGACTGATACCCGACAGCGGCGGCACCTACCATTTACCACGCCTCATTGGATGGCAACGCGCTTCCGCGCTAATGATGTTGGGCGACAAAGTAGCTGCCCGGGAAGCCCAGCAGATGGGAATGATTTATCGCGTACTGGATGAACCGCTTTTTGAAACAGAAAGCAAACAATTGGCACAGACGCTGGCAACGATGCCGACACATGCATTGGGACTGATCAAACACGCGCTGAATAAATCATTTGCCCAATCATTGGAAGATCAATTGTTATTGGAAGACCAGTTCCAGCAGCAGGCAGCAAACACCCATGATTTTCAGGAAGGCGTTCAGGCATTTCTCGAAAAACGTAAGCCCAACTTCAAAGGCAACTGATATGCAAACAACTGATCAAAAAGCCCGGGCAGTAGTAGCCTATATGATGCAGGAAGACCGCTTCTCGCAATGGCTGGGCATCGAAATACTGGAGGTGAGAGAAGGCTACAGCAGGATCAGGATGCAGGTGCGGCCAGAGATGGTAAACGGGTTCGGAATTGCACATGGCGGCATCGCTTTCTCTTTGGCGGACAGCGCCTTTGCATTTGCCTGCAATAACCGGAATAATCTTTCCGTTGCACTGGATACTGCGATCCAGTTCATCAAACCGGTACAAACAGGTGACATGCTAACAGCCGAAGCAACAGAAGCACATAACGGCAGAAGCACCGGCCTGTACCTGATTAGCATCACCAATCAGACAAATGAAACTGTGGCCCATTTCAAAGGAACCTGCTTCCGTACCGGCAAACCACTCGTGAAAGAATAAGAGCCTGTTTAAAAATAAATCTTAAGCAAGTCCTTTATCCTTAATTTAAACGCTTTATTATGCGTATTTCTCCTGGCTTCATACTGTCATTGCTACTTCCAATTTCTTTCCATGTTTCAGCACAGGAAACTATCCTGCACTATCTCTCGGGTACCGATAAGGACCATACCATTAACTGGCAGTTCTTCTGTACGGATGGCGCGCACAGCGGTTACTGGACAACTATCCCTGTTCCATCTAACTGGGAATTACAGGGCTTCGGCGGTTACAATTACGGGCATGATAAGAACAAACACC
>CAZAOR010000319.1:0-3029 GCA_964486805.1 uncultured Sediminibacterium sp.
CATACTTGATACGTTGTTGCCAGCGATCAGGCTGTGCAAGTGCAGGTGTCAGTTGCAGGAGACCCAGGAGGCCGATAAATCCGGAAAAGCATTTGCGCATCATAGGAATATTTATCATGGTGAAGCAGTAAATTTCAGAAAATTCTCCCAATGCCAGAGCAGAAAATACAAAACGGATTCCCTTTTATACAATATGCCCATCCCAGGTATGAAGCAACGGAGATGCAGCGGCGATCAGATGATTTCCATACCTGGATGGACCAGCGAAGAACCGTGCGTGATTTTTCTGAGATGCCTATTCCTGTGTCTGTACTTGAAAACCTGGTGAAGACTGCCTCTACAGCGCCTTCGGGCGCACATAAACAGCCCTGGACTTTCTGTCTTGTAACCGATCCTGCGATGAAAAAGGAGATCAGGATAGCGGCTGAGGCAGAAGAAAAAGTCAGCTATGATGGACGGATGAGTGATGAGTGGTTGCAAGACCTTGCACCATTACAGACGGATTTGCACAAGCCATTTTTGGAAACGGCGCCCTGCCTGATCGTTGTTTTCAGGAGAAGTTTCGAGTGGACAAATGACGGAAAGAAAAAGCAGAATTATTATGTAAGCGAAAGCTGTGGCCTTGCGTGCGGTTTCCTGCTTGCAGCCGTTCACCATGCAGGATTGGTAGCATTGACACATACGCCTTCGCCGATGAATTTTCTGTCGCAGCTTTTAAAGCGACCGGAAAATGAAAAGCCTTTCCTGCTGATCCCTGTTGGGTACCCTGCGGATGATTGCTGGGTGCCTGACCTGCAACGCAAGCAGCCTGAACAAATCATCGCATGGTACCAGTGAATTTATTTAATCCTCCCTGCCAGCCACCACAATCACGATCTCGCCCTTAACCGCTTTACCTGAAAAATAAGTGGCTACTTCCTGTAACGTACCATGTTTATTCTCTTCATACAGTTTGGTAAGTTCCCGGCTAACAGAGCATTGCCTTTCCGGGCCAAAATGTATGGCAAGTTCTTCCAGTGTTTTTACCAGGCGCATTGGGCTTTCATAAAAAATCAATGTACGTGTCTCCTCTGCCAACTGTTTTAAAAGCGTCTGCCTGCCTTTTTTTAGCGGTAAAAATCCTTCAAATGCAAAACGGGTGCCGGGTAAGCCGCTATTCACCAATGCTGGCACAAAAGCGGTAGCCCCTGGCAGGCACTCCACAGGTATATCCAGCCGTATACATTCACGAACAAGCAGAAACCCCGGATCTGAAATACCCGGGGTACCGGCATCTGTTATCAGCGCCATTGTTTTTCCTGCCTGTAACTGTGCAACAATATGTGCTAGAATGCGGTGTTCATTATGCTGGTGATAGGGAGAAACCGGTTTTTGTACCTGGTAATGTTGCAGCAGGCGCATAGATGTACGGGTGTCTTCACAGAGAATAAGATCCACCTGCTTCAACACTTCCACTGCCCGGAAAGTCATATCTCCCAGGTTACCGAGCGGGGTTGGTACTAAGTATAGCAAGAAGTATTATTATTGAACGGATTGACTGGTGGGATTATGCGATCATTTCCACCTCATACATCTCCATCACCGGATTGGCCAGCAGTTTCCGGCATGCTTCTTCTGCCATCGAACGGGCTTCTGATTCAGATGCCGCTTCTACCTGCAGCGTGATATGTTTTCCAACACGAACATCCGACACCGATGTGAGTCCCAGGTTTTGCAATCCACCTAATACCGCCTTACCCTGGGGGTCCAGCAGGTCTTTTAACGGCATTACTTTAATCTGAATAGCATAGTTCATGTGTGGCTCTGTTTGAACAGCAAAGATACAAGTACGTAAGCAATAAATGTAACCGGTGCAGCCAGCCAGCCAAAAAACAAGCCTGCTAATCCTGCCAATAATGCCAGCCCGATGAAGGGAAGTAATTTTTTAAACGTGACAGAAGAGAATTTAAATGCCAGCATCGGCCATGTTGAAACCATCAGGTAACTGACAATGAGGATAACAGCATACCAGAACCACTTGTTGATCAGTAATTGTATGATCCTGTCGTTATTGGAATACCAGTAGATCAGCGGGAAAGAAGCAATCAGCAAACCTGCTGCAGGAATCGGCACCCCTTTGAAGCCGGTCATTCCCTGGGCATCATCGATATTAAACCGGGCAAGCCGGTAAGCACCGGCTGCAGCGATCAGAAATGCAGGCACCAGCCATAGTACTGAAATATCCAGCCCATTGTTTTGCTGTGCATAACTTAACCGAAGGAACTGGTAAGCAATGCAGGAAGGGGCTACCCCAAAGCTCACCACATCTGCCAGGGAATCGAGTTGCTTACCCATTTCAGAGGATGCCCCTAATAAACGGGCTACCAGTCCATCCAGGAAATCAATAAGGGCAGCAGCCCCGATGCAGATACTGGCTAAAAATATCTTTTCGGGAATAACCACCAGGTTATCACCGCCCGCATCACTGGACAGGGTGAGACCATACTGAAAAGTATACAGGATAGCCAGACAGCCGGCCACCAGGTTAAGCAGGGTAAATAGATTGGGTATCTGTTTCATCCGGGATGTATAAATGGGTAGTGCCTGCTCTTATTTTCTTTTCATGAGCGATTCAATCTCCTCCGTCGTGATCGGGATACGCTTCATCAGGTCCTGGTTACCGTTGCGGGTGATCCAGCAGTTATTTTCGATGCGTACGCCCATCTGTTCTTCTTCAATGTATATACCGGGTTCAATGGTGAACAACATTCCCGGCTTGATGGGTGCGGTGCGGGTTCCCAGATCATGTACATCGAGTCCCAGATGATGTGAAATACCATGGTACAGGTATTTACGATAAGCCCGGTTATCCGGGTCTTCATTTTTAATATCTGATTTACGCAGCAGCCCGATCCGCAGGAATTGCTGGGTGGCTTCCTCCCCTATTTTCTCGGTATAGTCTGCAATGGTTATCCCCGGTTTGAGGATGCTTTTGGCATAATTGTGCAGGTGGAGGCAAGCATTGTATACAGTTTTCTGCCGTCGGGTAT
>CAZAOR010000320.1:0-5963 GCA_964486805.1 uncultured Sediminibacterium sp.
TCATGCTGATGCGGCTGCTGGTCAGATTGGCCACGCAACCGTTATTGAATTCGATCCGTACATTGGCAATATCCGGCGTTTCCGTCATGACGGCAACACCACTGGCGGAAATATGTTTGACATCGCTTTTCACCAGGCTGAGAATGATATCAATATCATGGATCATCAGATCCAGGATAACGCTTACCTCGGTTCCGCGCGGATTGAATTGGGCCAGCCGGTGCACTTCTATGAACATGGGGTTCAAAGGCATGTCACGGATGGCGAGATAAGCAGGATTAAATCTTTCTACATGCCCTACCTGCATCTTGATATTGGCTTCCCGTACCATGTTAACGATATCGCGGCCTTCCTGAATGGTATGGGCAAGTGGTTTTTCAACGAATACATGTTTCCCTTTCCGGATAGCCATCATACATAATTCAAAATGCTGGGGCGTAGGCGCAATAATATCAACTATATCACAGGCATCAATGAGTTTTTCTTCGTCTGAGAAACGCTTCAGTCCGTATTGATCTGCCACCAGTTTTGCCGTTTCATGATGCGGATCAAAAAAGCCTGCCAGCTTCACACCGGGGATCTCTTTCCAGTTGTTTAAATGAAATTTACCCAGGTGCCCAACACCGAAAACGCCGACTTTCAACATATATACTATTCTTTAGATGGAGGTAAAAGTACGCAATCGCCCGGCATTCCCGCTTTTGAAACGAACAGGTGTTCACCGGCAATGCAGTATAAAAGTTACAACATTAACAAATAGCAAAAAACTGTAATTAGGGAGTGCCACAGTGATTTGTATTTGCTTTGCGTAACAAAATCGGTAAATAAGAAAAGAAAAAAATAGAACAGCGGGTGAAATGAGGTACCTGCCCGGTGAACAAATAAGTTTTCCGACTACATAAAAATAACTAATTTCAGCACCGGAATTCCTAAGGGGGGAGACTAAAATTTTACTAAAAAACCAACAAAGAACCCATTATTTACTTCAGAAACCTACCTGATGATTAAAAAAGTCCTTTGCGTAGATGACGACACCATCTCCCTTACCATTTCCCAATTACTGTTAAAACGAGCGGGATTTGCCGAGGAAGTGGATACAGTTATCGACGGAAGCGAAGCCCTGGATTATTTTGAAAAAATTTTCAATCAGTCGGATGCCCCTGCTTCCATAGCCCCGGAATTGATTTTGCTGGATATCAATATGCCTGTGATGAATGGCTGGGAGTTTTTACAGGAATATACTTTCCGTTTTCTGGAGAAACTGCCCAATACAAGAATAGTTATTTTATCCTCTACCATCGATCCTGAAGATTTTGCCCTGGCAAAACACTATCCCGTTGTGATCCAATTTATCAGTAAGCCTTTGAGTACTGAAAACCTGGAAGAACTGAAAGAACACCCGCGGATGAAAGATTTATTTGCCTAAAAAAAGCACCTGTTTTATCATCAGCCATGCTATTTGCATATTTCATGCATCCGGTTCATTTTAAACAGGTGCTTATTTTTTACGATCACAGTTCCCGCTAAAAGAAAAAAGCTATGTAGAAGGATTATTCTACATAGCTCGTGTAGCTTCCGCTACGGTTTTTCATGGATGGATACCGGTTTCCCGGCGTATGGTTTTTCAGGACTTGGATCATCATTGCAGCAACACAAACGCGTTATCTGTAATAACTGATGTAAAATAACAACTAGTTCGGTGCTCCGAAAATCACCAGAATTGTGAATATTTCGTAGCCTTTTCAAGGAGTTATGTAGCAAAAAGTCTACAAATTCTGTTTGGTTTAAACCGGAGGGCCTCCGGCAGGCCCGGCACCGGGTTTTAATTTCTTCTGCCTCCCCCCATGCGTCCCCCGCCAAAGCCGCCTCCGGATCTGTCACCGTTCCCGCGGAACATACCACGCATCAGCGAAGGCATCCGTTGCTGGCGTCCTGCAAATTTGCGCAGGTTATAAGTAAAAGTCAGCATCAGGTACCTGCTAAGGGTATTGTTCCGGGTATCCTGGATGATATTGCCGCTGACAACCCGGGTAACATTCTGGTTCTGGTTCAGCAGGTCAAATACCGATAGCCGCAGTTCACCTGCTTTGTTTTTGAGAAATTGTTTCGCAATTGACGGATTGAGCAATGGGACGCTGGTATTGTAACCTGCTGCGTGATTACCGCTGTAGGAATAATCAAAGTCGCTGGCCAGGATCCAACCATTGTTGGTATACAAAGTGAACTCTGTTGAAAGGGTTTCAGTGTAATAGTTTGCATTTTGTGTGGGCTGCAAACTATTCCTTGCTATCACATATAAAGTGGTGGAACTGAAATTCATGTCGAAATTGTTTTTCAGGTTGGATGTCCACTTGATGGTTTGACTCAGATTGGTATTCCGGGTGAAATTGCTGCGGGAACTGATGAGTGTCTGAGCCTGTGCATAAGACACATTGGTAGTGAAGTTAAGATTGGATTTCGGGTGTTTAAGCGGGAAGCCATAGTTAACGTAACCGCTTACATTATACGTACCATTCAGGTTTACATAGGTGGTGGTTTTACCACCATTCTGGTTGGGTGTGATGGCAGTCTGAATATCATTCGTGATTGCGCTCGCATTAAGCGTGACAAAAAACACATGCTGCGTTACCGGATCAAAGGATTGGTATAATAACCGCAGGCTATGGGTGAATTGTGGCTTCAGATTGGGGTTCCCCACCACAAAATTGATGGAATCGCTGGTAGTGGTCAATGGCTGTAGCTGTGTGAGCGATGGCTGTCCGGTACGGCCGGTATAGTTAAACCGCAAGGTTTTGGATCGGCTGAAACTATACTGGAAATTGACGGTAGGCGTAAAATTGACGAAATGATTGCTTAATGTGATCTTTTTCGTCGTATTGACACTGCTTTGATCAAGGATTTGCAAACCGGTACCGGCGCTGAAATTAAACTTAGTTCGTTGCATACGGTAGTTAAGCGTGGCACGGTTGGAACTTGTTTCATAATTATACGAATTGCTGAACAGGCTGTCCAGTACATCAAATGATTTTCCGGCATTGTTGAACCGGTAAACATCATGATAAGAATGGCTGTGCGAGATGGAATAATTGTAATTCAGTTCAATCAACTGCCCTTTACCTACAGGTTCTGTATAAGACAGGGTAGGACTGAAATTGAATTGTCCGCTGGAATTGACATAATACTGGTTGATCGTATCCGTTTTGGCAACAGGCAGGTAAAACTGATTGATGGCGTAGTTATAACCGTCCCCGTCATTGGTACTGGCTGCAAAGTTCAGATCCAGCGAGAGGGTACGTCCCCGTTTCTGAAAACGGTGTCTTAATTGCAGGTTGGTGCCGCTGATATTATACCCATCGCTGCTGCCATAGGTATTATTGACAGAATGGTTGATTAACTGACCATTATTGCTGGTAGTGAGTGTTGTGGAACTGGCAACCGGGGTAGTGTGCTGGAAACTGATATTGGGCCGGAAGATAAGCGAGTTGAGACTATCAAACCGGTCTTCTATATTCAGATTGATGCGGTGATTCTGATTGGCCCGGATGGAAGCGGATGTTTGGTTGTTATAGGTGGAGGAGTCTGCTGTGATAAGGTTCTGGGTCAGGCTTTGCTGGTCGGAAACGGTGTGCATACTGTTATAAAAGTAGCTCCCGTAAATATCTCCGGTTTTGCCCAGTGCATTGCGATAGTTGATGCCGCCGGCCCAGGTGGTATTGATACCGCTGCCAGTTCCGCCAGAAGAACCGCCACCCCCACGTCCGCCACCTCTGCCTCCGCCTCCACTTCCACCACCAAGAAAATCCTGGGCAGTGAAGTTCTGTTTGTTGATATCATTCCCCTGTCCATTCAATGCGATCTGTTCATTGCCGTTCATGCGTTGCAGGTTAAAGCTTTCATCGTAGGTTTCATTATTACCCAAACCTGCCACTGCTTTGCCGAAATAGCCTTTGCGTTTGTCCTTTTTGGTGGTGATATTGATGGTTTTGACCCGGTTGCCGTCATCAAAACCGGTAAATTTGCTCTGGTCACTCAGGTCATCGAAAACCTGTATTTTATCAACGATATCCGGCGGCAGGTTTTTGGTAGCGAGCTTGGGATCATCTCCAAAAAAACGTTTTCCGTCTACCAATACCCGCTGAACTGTTTCTCCCTGGGCTTTTATACCGCCGTCTTTGTCTACATCCATGCCCGGCAGTTTTTTCAGCAGATCTTCTACAACCGCATTGGGCTTTGTTTTGAAGCTGGAGGCATTATATTCTACGGTATCCTTTTTGATGGTAATAGGCGATTGTATTACTGTTACATTGCCCAGATCATTATAAGCCGGTTTGAGATAAAAGGTGCCAAGGTTCAATTCCGGGGAAGATTTCGAGAGGGTAATCGATTTAAACAGGGTAGTATAGCCCTGGAATGAGATCTGCAGTAAATAATTGCCAAGCCGGATACCGGAGGTGGAAAAGCTGCCATCTGCTTTTGAAATGCTTGCCATTTCCAGGGTAGAGTCACCCGGGTCAAGCAGGGCAATAGAAGCGTCTTTCAGCTGTTGTTTAGCGGTACTGTCTGCCAGTTTCCCTTTTACAGCACCATTGTTTTGTGCAGACAATAGCATCGGCAGCCCGAGAAAAAGGATCCCGGCGCATAAGGATTTCCTGCTCATGTTAGGCGTTTGTAGGCGTTAAATACTGATAGAAAATTAAGCAGGCACCTTGGTAAATGCAGGAATAATCGGCCATGCTGCACCGGCGATAGGTGAGTATTGACGGGATCGGTCAATCCTCAGCTGGTATCGGTAAAATAATATTACTAACAGTAAGTTTAAGCTGTCTGCTGGCTGATTAAGGATTGGAATACGTATTTTGAAGCCTGAATACCTGATTATGATTCGTCTTCCTTTATTGATCGCTGCAATGATTTCTGCAGTAATCGTGCTGGCCCAGCCCCTAAACTATTCAGCGGCGCAGATTCATGCACACAATGATTATGATCACAACGTACCTTTTACCCAGGCCTATGCATTGGGGGTCGGTTCCATCGAAGCGGATGTACATTGGATACATGATACGCTTTTTGTGGCACATAATGATCAGCAGCTTCGATCAGACCGGCTTTTTGAAAATGCCTATCTGGCGCCATTGGCAGCTGGTATCGAGTCGAATGGCGGATATCCTTACCCGGAACGGGATAAAATCCTGGAACTGCTGATCGATATCAAAACGGAAGCGGTTCCAACCATCCGGGCAGTGGTGAACGCTATCGGGCGTTTTCCTGCGTTAACCCGATGTGCAAATCTGCGGCTTGTTATCAGTGGTAATCAGCCTGATCCGGCCAGCTTCCAGCAATATCCCCTTTTTCTTTTATTCGATGGGAAGATCGGAGATCCCAGGTATTACCAGCAATTACCCCGGATTCCCCTTTTCAGCGCTGCTTTCTCTCAATTCAGCAAATGGAAGGGTGCAGGCCCCTTGCCGGATGCCGACCGGATGAAACTGAAAGCAGTGATCGACAGTGTACATGGCTGGCAGAAACAAGTGCGATTCTGGGGGGCTCCGGATAACCCACTTGCCTGGAGAACATTCCAGCAACTTGGGATCGATTATATCAATACGGACCAGATTGACCGCGTAACCAGATTGCTGGAGCCCTGGCGGTTACCGGTATATGGTTTTGATGTGTCGGTGCTGGACCCCCTGAAGCATCCCGCGCCCGGTTCAGAAGCTGCCAGCAAAAAGCAATGGCTCTTAAAGCAGGGTGAAGCAGCTTTGTCGGCATCCCTGCATTCCGTCATGGAGAAAGCATTTGTGCCTCCCAGCGGAAACAAGCATGATTATATGAGCCTGGCACCTTATTACTGGCCGGATCTTAGTAAGCCTGACAGCCTTCCGTATATCCGGCGTGACGGTAGCCGGCGGAAACGGGATTGGTTCGGCCGCGAATCAGCTTAATGACCCACGTTTTGTCTGGAT
>CAZAOR010000321.1:0-4368 GCA_964486805.1 uncultured Sediminibacterium sp.
ATACCATTTTACCGGACCGCTCATACCCAGGTCGCCTGCAATCATTCCGATGTCGTCCTTAGGCTCCTCGGGCATGGAAGGTCGGGATGAGCGAGTTTTTTGCGGACTGCTCAGGAATCTTTTCACCTGAGCCAGCTTGTCGGGGAATGCAGCCATGCTTTCGGGGCTGATCCAGGCTTCCACAGGAGTACCACCTACGCTTGAGTTAATGATGCCGATCGGGATATGATAATGCTGATAGAGATCTTTCGCAAAAAAATAGGCCGCGGCGCCGAAGCTGTACACGGTTTGGGGTGATGTAGCCAACCATTGCCCGCCAGGCAGTTCTGTATGACCACTGCGTACATCTGCAGCAGTAGGAATAAAAAAATTGCGTATTTCCGGGTAATCGGCCGATGCAATTTCAGCCGGGTATTTTTCTTTTACCCGTTCCATATTCAATACCATGTTCGACTGACCCGAGCAAAACCATACATCACCCACCAGCACATTTTTCAGTTCGATCTGATTGCTGGCATGGATATGAATGGTATAAGGGCCTCCCGCTTTCACCGGTTCCAGTGTGGCGGACCAGTTACCGGCGGTATCCGCTGTTACACTGAGCAACTGCCCGGCAAAAGCTATCTGTACTTTCTCTCCCTTCCCCGCCCATCCCCAGAAATGAAGGGGCTGATCCCTTTGCAAAACCATATTGTCACTGATCAGCCTGGGCAAGCGTACCTGGGCTGAACCGATTGCAAAAAACAGCAGGAAAACAGGGATAAAAGCATATCGCATCTGGCAAGTTTTACATAAATTTATTGCAATTCTCCGAGAATGCAACCGATTGCAATAATTTCATTTAATCCCGTTTGCGATGAAATATAGCTTTACGATCTGCCTCATGTTGGCTGTTATCCGGTTATCGGCCCAAACCGCCGGAAATTATCCGCCCCCTGTTCATTTCACAGCAGAACAGGATCACCAGCAGATGATGGATCAATTGGGCATTAAACGGCTGCGGCCGGGTCCCAGCGGAAACGAATCGGCCCCCAACCATGCCAACTACGATCCTGCCCTTGCCAATCCTTATCCCGTTCTGCCGGCATTACTGATCACCAAAAACGGTCAGGAGGTTACCAGTCCAGCACTGTGGTGGAAGGTCCGTCGCCCCGAGATCGTGGAGGATTTTGAGCGGGAAGTCTATGGGCGTCTGCCTGAGAACATTCCCTCCGTTACCTGGACCGTTAAAATACTGGACCGGGAATTCGTGGGCCGGACACCTGTTATCGCTAAACAGTTAATCGGCCATGTTGACAATAGCACCTATCCGTTGATTGATGTCAATATCTCCATGGTAGTGGTCACACCGCTCAATGCGAAAGGCAGGGTACCTGTTCTGATGATGTTCGGCAGGCCGGTGCTGCCTGCACCTGCGCAACCAGATCCCGAAAGCATGGAAAAGATCAATAATGCTGTCAAAAAATTACTGGAGCAAACCGATCCTTCATTGAAAGCCGTTTTTGAAAAATATCCTGCATATACGCCGATCCAGCGGGCGCCTGTCAGTTTTCCTTTCGGTCCGGTAAACACGGCAAATATGTCGCCGACGGAGCAATTATTAGCCGCAGGCTGGGGTTATGCAACAATCGATCCCAACAGCATACAGGCAGATAATGGTGCAGGCATCACCCGCGGTATCATCGGGCTGGTGAATAAGGGACAACCGCGCAAACCAGATGACTGGGGCGCTTTACGCGCCTGGGCCTGGGGAGCTGCCAGAGGACTGGATTACCTGGAGACGGATTCGGCAGTTGATGCAGGCCATGTGGGCATCGAAGGAGTATCGCGCTATGGTAAAGCTGCCCTGGTAACCATGGCTTTTGAACAACGTTTTGCCATGGTACTGGTAGGTTCTTCCGGTAAGGGGGGCGCTACCCTGCATCGCCGCAATTGGGGGGAAGCAGTAGAAAGCCTCACCGGCGGTGAATATTACTGGATGGCCGGCAACTATATGAAATACGGGGCAGAAGAAGCCAGTTTCGGCAGGAAAACAGCGAATGATTTGCCGGTTGATTCGCATGAACTGATTGCGCTTTGTGCACCCCGTTTAACCTTTATCAGTTATGGCATTCCGGAAAAAGGAGATGCCAAATGGCTGGATCACCAGGGCAGTTTCATGGCTACCATTGCAGCCCAACCTGCATTCCGGCTCTTAGGCGCAAAAGACTTAGGCCTTCCGGATGATTACCTGCATGCTGTAATGCCCCCGGTAAACACCGGACTGACCAATGGTCAATTGGCATGGCGCCAGCACGATGGCGGACATACTGATGCCCCGAATATGCCCTATTTTATTAAATGGGCCGATCAGATGATGAAAAGAATTATGAAATGAAGCGCCGCTATTCCGGCAATGGCAAAAAAGTGAACATCCATTTCACCGGGTTCTGCCAGTCACCGCCTTTGAAACTGCCAACCGGTAATTTTACGAGTATCTGATTCCAGCCCTTGTGTAACAGGATCGGGGTGGGTTGCCGGTATTCATAGCCCTCATCCGTCAGGGGCACTTCCAGGCTTATTTTTTGACCGGCCTGCTGCCAATCCGGTGGTGAAACAGGTTCGCCATTGATCCAGATAGCACTATGCCTGTTATCCCAGGTACCTGCCGCAGGACCAATGGTAGCTGTTGAACGGGAGAGATTATTAAAGCCAATCCAGCAATTTCTTACCCCGTCTTCTTCCGCATATAACTGGGTGGCGGCATACCAGGTAGTATGCTCCTGGGGAGCCGAAATCGCCCCAGTAACCAGGGGAAACCACCAATGCCGCAGTATGATAGTTCCGCCTACCCGCATTAAAACGGGTGTTACGGGCAAAAATGAAGCCTTTTCAGGAGGAAACTTTGCTGTTAACTGTCCCTGATTGAGGTATGGGCCGTATAATTTCCAGACCAACCCGGACTGGGGTTCATAAGGAAAAGGCAGGTTTTTAAAATACAGTTTCCGCAGATCGATCAGTCTTTGCTCAAATTCCGTAAATGCATCAGCTTCCGGAGATGCCGGTGCACCAATTTCAGTGGTAAACACTGCCTGGCCGCCCCCACACCAGCTTTTTTCCGCAAAAGCCAGCATTGCCGGATATACCGGGTTCATCCGCAGAATGTCCTGCTCATTATTTAACCGCCTGTCATTCCATACACACAAAGTACCACCAATGACATGGCTGTCTGCACGCATTCTATCACCAATCCTCCTGTTAAAAATAGTCACGACCGATTCAAGCGGATCCATGTGGTTAATATAGAGACAGCGTGAATCAATGTTCACGCCTGTTTGAGTATCACTGGATTTGCTGCCACCCTGCCATAGTTGTCGTATCACCCCGGCAGGCAGGTTACCGCCGGGAAGCCATCCGATTACTTTACTGCCGGACTTGCTTTGTATAAAACTTATCATATCCGGCAGAAAATGCGGATTAGTAATTTTCACCTCATCCCCACCAATATGCCAATAAGAAAAATGATACGTGCTGCAAATCTCCCGGATAATATTCCGGAGTATAGTCATACCGGAATCCGATTGCATCTCCTTCCCAAAACAACGGCTGAATGCGCCACTATGCCCGGGCATATCAATCTCCGGTACAAAACTGATAAATCGAGCCTGGCAGTATGCCATCAATTCTTTGATGTCTGCTTCCGTATAATATTTTCCCTTATCCCGCAGCATATTCTCCGGATAAAGAAGTTGCGGGTAAATTCTGCTGTCTAAACGCCAGGCGATATCTTCTGTCAGGTGCAGATGAAATACATTCAGCTTATACCGGCTCATCACTTCAATCTGTTGTTTCAGTTGCCCTACTGACTGATAGTTTCTTCCCACATCTACCATATAACCTCGCCATGAAAAAGCAGGTTTGTCTTCAATGATACAGCCGTTTACCATTACTGCATCCCGCATCAGTTGCCGGAGTGTTTGCAATGCATTGAACATACCGTGCGGCTCCGCAGCCTGGAGTAGCATATATCCTTCCCGGACTATTATCCGATAGGCTTCCGCGGATGCCAGGGATGGATCTTTTTGCAACAGGATATATGGCAAATCGGGGGAAGCAGAACCCGTGCTCGTAATGATGCCCATTTTTGCCAGGATAGTATGCAATTGTTCTGCCTGCTTTGCGAAACAGGTATCTGTTACTGAAATTGTTCGGCATGCATACAACGGAAATAATTCATGGGTCCACGTTAATTTTTCCGGCATTGGTAGGAGAGATACCTTTTCTCCCAAGTTGAACACATAGGGGTATAGCAAGTGCTTCCACCATAAATAGGCTTCTCCCTTCAAATGCAGGCCATCATTGGTAAATGCTGCTTTCAGTTTGCCATCC
>CAZAOR010000322.1:0-2762 GCA_964486805.1 uncultured Sediminibacterium sp.
AAACTAGGCTCCTGATAGATAAGCGCCATCAGACGGCATGAGAGCTCTAGTATGTGGCATCAATTTTTTATGCGAAATCCTGGTGGGTCGAGAACCGGAGGGGCTGGTTTTGATAGTGATGACGCGTCAACGACTACATGAGGACCGTGCACGACAATATGGTAAAAGTCGTTAGAACTAAGTTTGAGGCACATAGTCCTCAGCCCGAGTCACAGCGTTGATGGACTACAGAAAAAGCTCGAAAAAGGAGTGAGTCGGCAATCCGAAAAAAATGGATTCGCCGAATCCCTTAGGTGAAAGAGCGCGTGTACTAGCCCACCTGCAGGATCACTCTGCCGCAAATAAAAGAAAACGAACCCTTGAAAGATACATGAGCGAAGAAAGCGATCAAGTTTTTCAAGCGGAGCTCGAGCCATGAAGAGTAAAGATCAACGTTTAAGTGGATACGGTTTGTGATTTCCCCCAGTTGATCAGTCAAAAGCTGATTGCGTGTATGAAACTGAAGCACGGCGAAAGCGCAAACTCGCAGAGACTGCATCATGCCATCAAGATGAGAGTCCTTCGAGTCCGAAAGAAGAAAGCTCACATAAAAGACCCAAAAACGATACATCGGATCGTGACCGCAATATTGAGGTACGTCGATATGATGAAACTTCCAGCATCATGTCAAGGCTTAGTTTGAATGTGTGCCAGCCTTCAGCGGAAGCCGCCATTCTGTCTTGCTCGGAGTGGAACGCGCGGCCTTTTCAAAAACTCGATTTGGATAGCGTCAACTGTGGACTATCAGATCAAGTCCGTTTGATAGCCAAGCAGCTCTTCATATCCATCTATCCCTCTCACCAAATCGTCGCCTGTGGTCTCAAAAACTGCGGCGAGATCCTACAAGTGCGTTACCGTTCACTCTTGGAATGTGCAATGACCAACAGATTGTACCAGGTCCGTGATATTGTCGGACATTACGGCAACCGGAAATTCCATGAATGGACAAACTGGACCGCCCCTAAGGGGATGCATAAGGCCACAATAGAGCTGCGTACCGCCTTGCAGGAAAAGCCCTTTTCCTTTCCGCCTGTCATCACTGTAAACGATTGTCTGGGAATCAGAACGCCAGTCCCGGGGGTCAATACTACAACCCGCAATGTCCATAACTGCGGTGTGGTGACTGCTGGTGAGGTGGGCTCCCGAGTGCATCGATGCACGAAAAAACAGAGCGACTGCCGGAACACGCCCATCCCATATCCCATGCAGCGCCTGGGTTGTGGTTCTGCATGGCATTGGTTCATCACTGGACCTGCTATCCTGAGCAACAGCTCGACTACTGTGGGCCAGACCCAACCCGTAGAGGCGCCACATGTTGCGGCAGATTTGTCCGGGGTTGATGGTTTCGATGAGCTTCTATCATCCGGATTTGGCATGCACGATGTAGATGTCGATCCAACCAGCTGCAATGTAGACTCGGGGAACCTTCGCAGGTCTTTTGAGGAGGCCAACCGACTCGATTTCTCTAATCTGCACTCGGATTTACGCAGTTTGTATCCAATGCCGCCGAAGGACGCCAAGGCGGTATTCCTGAAGTTCGCCGTGCATGAATACTTCAAATTGCATACACGTGAAGCGAGGGAGCTGCTGCCTGGATCCCTGTTGAGCACATTAGTTGGACAAAAGCGGTACGCCATCTATTTCAATTGTTCATTTTATGCTAACATTGTGTTTTTTTTCCCTCAAGTAATGGGCAACATCTACCCTTTCGCATTTCTGATGACGACCACCTTTATCGAAACTCTGCTATTGCTGCTCAACTTGTATGGCTCGTTCTTGCCATTCCCGAATCACAAGGACTTGGCATCACTTTAACGTCACGTCAACTCACCTTCAAAGGTCAAGTTAATGATCTCCTTGACGAAGTGCTCCAACAAGATCGAGATATATCCTCCCTGGCAATGGAGATGAAGGCCAACTTGCTCTATTCAATCCACGGCTTACTTCACAGTCTGTTTGCGGTTGTCCTTGATGATTTGCCTGGAGGTACAGAGGCATATCAGCATCAAGCTGATGAAGACGATGAAGAACCTGCTGTTGAGTCATTGCAGGCCCGTATGGTTAACCCTTTTGGACGCTCTGGATTTGTTACCTGGGATGCCTTCCAGAATGCTTGCAAAGCTGGCAAGGAACAGCTGTATTCTGTCTCAGCAAAAGATCAAGCCGCCAACCGTTCTAACTATCAATCGGCTGCACATGTGATCCTATTAAAGTTGATCTGCGCCAACAGTCGAATCGTTGACCTCGCCGAGTCTCTCCATGCATGTCTATATGTGATTCGTGCTGTCTTTCAAATGACTGCTTTCTTGTTCAATCATTCAAATAATACTGTGTATGTTACCTCTCTTTGCAAGATTGTCTCTTTTCTAACTACTTTCTGCAATATAGAATGTGTCACACAGCGATAAAGTCTTGGGTTTCACTAGAGGTGGGGACACCTTATACAATGAATTCGACGTTGAAGACATCTGCCAATCGTTACAAACGCAATATCACCCAGGCAGACCATCAAGACGCACCACGCTGGAGTCATGCAGAGGATCAAGACAATTTTGTCTACTCTGAGACAGAGTTTCCTTGGAAGGAAACTAGGCGCTTGCTCTGTTTAGAGCTTGACAAGCTCAAGCCAGAGCTGGACTCTGTTGGGCTGTCCTCGATTGACCTCTCGGAGCTTTGGGATATGCCACTGTCTGAGCTGTGCAATTCTGGTCGAGCCTCCTCAT
>CAZAOR010000323.1:0-12657 GCA_964486805.1 uncultured Sediminibacterium sp.
AATTGAATATCCCTGGTATAATCCAGCGCCTGCTCCGGGAAGCACTCCCATTGCACGAGGTCAACAAGGTGCGTGGTAACATCCACGATACCTTCTCCCTGCTGCGACACATCCAGGAACCAGGCCGGACGCGTAAGTACCGCACCGGAAACATATTTATAATAATGATGCACACTTTCTTTGGTAACTGCCGGTTCTGCGGCTGTCCCCTTCTGTAACTCACCGAATAAGGTGGTATCCATCGATAGTGCCCGCTGTAACATGGTAGTGATCTCATAACGTTCCGTCATGATATCATATAATTCCAGTTTGTTTTTTTGGGCAGCTTCGAAAGCTTCTTTCAATTTTATAAATCCAGCCGCATCAATCACCATGGGTTTATCCGCAAAGACATTGAAACCGCCCTTGATTGATTGCAGGATATAATCCACTTTTACCCCATTATTACCAGCTAAGACCACCACATTGCCTTTTTTCTCCTGTAGCATTTTGTCCAGAAAATCCTGGCCGGTGTATACAACCTCATTCCAGTGAGTAGAACTGGTGCTATTATTATTGTAGGATTTGATCAGGTTCAGGTGCGCCTGTAAATCTTCCCCGTCCTTAGGTGCATATACATATACCGTAGAATCTACTTGCGGGTACATACTCTTTTGCACGAGTGCCGCATGAAAGTGTCCGGGATCGAGTGTGATCAATTTGACTGGCTTACTCTCCTGAGCGGTTTCCGGTTGTTTACATGAAAGCGCAGACATCAGCATGACAGTTGACAGGAAATAAAGGGATCGCATTTTATTTGGATTGATTTGTTTCAGAATAATGGGTCATCTTTTGTTTTGGCATGGGCTTTCGCATAATTCAGTCCATGGAATCTGCTGGCAATAAAACGCATGCCCTGCAATAGATGATTCCGGTAAACCGGGTCGCTATAACTTTCTTTGCTGTGTCCGAGTGTAGTGATCCAGACAGATCCTCCCTGGAACGGCTGCCACCACACCGCAGGATAGTAATGTGCAAAGGAACCCATCGCCTGTTTAAGTTTGGCGGTATCCATATCCAGTTTCGCTACATCATGCACCATCAGTACATGCATACCGGGATACAACTCCTTACCGAAATAACATTCGTCTTCCCGCTCCCAGGTCAAGGGTACCCCTTGCATGGAAGGATGGTCTGGAGCGATATTGCGCAGGGTGAATCGCTGGAACTTGGCGTGTACCAGGAAGGTTTCCCCGAGCATTTCCTTGAACCAGGTCCAATTACGTTCGGTACCGGTAACAGAATGTATCCCCACAAAACCACCGCCTGCTTCTATGTACCGGCGAAATGCCAGGCGTTGCTCATCGTTGTCGAACACATCATTATTCGTGCTGGGGAATACCAGGAACCGGTATTGTTTCAGGTTCTTTTCTGTGAAAACGGAAGGATCATCGGATACATCTACCTGGAAACCGTTCTGTGCCGCTAATTCCCGGATACAGGCAACGGCCGAAGCGATATTGTCATGCACATATCCTTTGCCATTTTTAGTGTACACCAGTACATGCGCACCTTTTAGCGGGGCCTGCTGTGCATCAACCCAGCCTGAACCACTGCTGAGCAGCAGCGCGATCAACATGCGGGAAAAAAGCTTTACCGTTTTCATTACCGGAATAGTTTGCGTGAAAAAAAAAAATTCCATTTATCTGCAGAAAGCCAAGCAGCATTCGCCTGAGATTGACGGTCTGAATAAAATTGGTGAATGATCGTGAGTTTGTATACATCATGACAGCGACTTCCACCTGTCTCAGGCCGATAGTCCCGGGCGAAAAATGCAGCACACGGGCCGGAATCAATTAGTGCACATAAAAAACCTAACTGTTTTATTTTCAGTAGTTCTCTTAAGGAAAAGCAAAAAACGGGTTGGGTGAAACCTGGCATGCGCAACCGTTTGTTTAAGTGAAAGCCTGTATAAATTTACCGCTAAGTGGCTGGTAATGACTGCTTAAACTACGAAAACCTTTTCGTAAAAAACAGTCTAAAAAACTTTAGCAAAGCCCGCTCAGTCCAAAAACTATTATAATTTAACACCGTGTTAAAACAAGAAGTTGTATTCAAAAAAGTGTACAGCTAACTGTTATTCATCAAAACCAACTTGCCATTATGAACAAACATCCGCATGTTTACAAAACATTCGTGAGGGCGTATGTGCTGCGCACATTATGCTTCGCCCTCTTGCTCGGTTCTTTCGCGCTGACGGCCAAAGCCGGGCCAACAACCGCTCCCTCCTTTTCTCCGCCGAGTACCATTTCGGGAAAGGTAACTGATTCCAAAAATGCCCCGCTTGAAGGCGCGAGCATTACCATCAAAGGATCCAAGAGAGGTACCACCACCAATGCCGCAGGTGCTTTTACCCTGCAAAATGTACCAGACAATGCTGTCCTGGTCTTCAGTTTTTCCGGTTACAAAAACACAGGAACTGCCTGTCAAGGGCAGAACCAGTTTTAATGTATCACTGGAAACAGATGTATCCAATCTTTCAGATGTAGTGGTATACATCGGGTATGGTACCACCACCAAGAAGGATGCGACGGGTGCCATTAACCAGGTAAAAGCCACCCAATTGGAAAATGAGAATCCGCGTTCTGTGCAGGACATCCTGCGTGGTAACGCGCCGGGTCTGGATGTTAGCTTTGACGCCAGCACCAAAGGCTCCAGTGCCAGCCTGCTTGTCCGTGGTAAAGGCTCATTAAAAGCGAGCAACTCTCCGCTGATTGTATTGAATGGCTCTATTTATGGAGGTCAATTGGCTGATATCAACCCTAATGATATTGCTACCATTGACGTTCTGAAAGATGCGAGTGCTTCTGCCATCTATGGTGCACAGGCATCTAACGGGGTTATCGTTGTGACAACCAAAAAAGGTAAGATCGGTAAACCCGTCATTACATTCAATGACAATATCGGTATTAACAAAGTAACCCGGGTACCGCATCTGTTAAATGCCCAGGAATTCCTGAGCTGGCGCCAAGACGTGCTTTGGTCCCAGGCTAATTTTGATTCCACTTCCAAACCCGGCATCCAGTACAAATTCTGGAACCCGAACAGCCTGCCTTCCAGCATCACTTTAGCACAATGGATCGCATTAGGCAGTAACTCTCAGCAGAGCAATGCGGCGGACCCGGTTGCTTCCTGGTTGTATCGCCTCAACCTGAACGACCTTGAAATAGCCAATTATAAGGCCAATCAATCCATTGATTTCAACAAGGTATATTATAATAACAGCGCTATGCAGCATGATCATACGATCAGCATTTCGCAACGCAAAGAAGATTTCAATTATTACTTCTCTATCGGCTACCTGCAAAACCAGGGCATCACGAATGGAGAAAAGCCTTATGAGACTTATCGTTCCAGCTTAAATATTGAAGGCAAGGTAGCCAGTTATCTTACACTTGGTGCTTTCATCAATTTCTCCGAAAGGAACGAAAGCGGTATTACGATGAGCCAGACAAATGTGGAAAATTCTTCTCCCTGGGGCACTTTGTATAATCCGGACGGCACACCTACTCTGAGTGTGCAAAATGACCCCGCAGTTTCTACCAACCCAATCTTTAGTCAGCAACTCACAGACCGGGTTTACAAATATGACAACCTGAATGCGCGTTTCTCTGCATCCGGTAAGTTACCTTATGGCTTCTCTTATGAGGTTGCCTTTTCACCCAGTCTTGGCTTTACCCAACAGTATAACCACGTAGCGGTAACTGCAGCAACAGGCGGATTCCCGACAGCCACACGCACTAACGGTTCCTATTACAACTGGCTGCTGGATAATACCCTGCGTTGGAATCATAGCTTTGGCAAACACAATGTAGGCCTGCAGGTAACGCAAACAGCAGAAAAGAATCAGAGCTGGAGCACAAGTGCAACCGCTTCCGGTTTCTCACCGAATGACGCCCTTAGCTATCACAACCTTGGCGCCGGTACACAAACGCCTGTTGTCAGCAGTTCGGATGGTATTACCACCGGTGCCGCCACTACCGCAAGAGCCACCTATGATTTCAATAAGCGTTATTACCTGACAGGTACTTTCCGCCGGGATGGTTATTCCGGTTTTGGCGCCAACTATCCTTATGCCAATTTCTATTCCATAGCCGGCCAGTGGGCATTTAGCGATGAGAAATTCATGCAATCCACCAGCAAATGGCTGGATTATGCCAAACTGCGTGTGTCGTATGGTAAGAATGGTAACAGAAGTATTCCTGATCCGACGGCGACCCTGTACCTCCTGGGTACCGGTTCCTATTCTTATGGTGCCTTCAGCAGCCCCTATAACCTGGCGATCGTTTATGCCAACTCCCTGGCCAACCCCAACCTCCAATGGGAACAAAAAGCCGGATGGAATGTCGGCATTGACTATTCAATCCTGAAAAACCTGGTTTCCGGTAGCATTGATGTGTACAAAAACAATACATCCAACCTGCTGGTACAACGCACCCTGCCGCCTGTTTCCGGCTTCACCAGTATCTGGGCTAACCTTGGTGGTGTACAGAATACCGGTATCGAAGTTTCTGTTAACACAGAAAACATGAAAAGGAAGAACTTTGAATGGACCACTGCATTCTCTTTCTGGATCGACAGGAATCAGATTACGCATTTGTATGGTGCTACTCCGATCTATGATGCCAGCGGCAAGCAGATCGGCACCCAGGAAAAAAGTGATACCGCCAATGGCTGGTTCATCGGTCATAGCATAGATGCGATCTATGATTACCAGGTAACCGGTGTTTGGCAAACCAAAGATGCCGCAGCCGCTAAATCTTACAACCAGTTTCCCGGCGACTTCCGCGTACAAGACGTGAACAACGATGGTAAGATTGATGCTTCGCACGACAAAACATTCCAGGGTCAGACTGCCCCGCTGTTCTCCTGGCAGATGCGCAATGAATTCCGGATCTATAAAAATTTCGATTTTTCATTCACACTCTATTCAAGGCTGGGGCAGAAATCATCTGCCGTTTACCGGTATAATAATGCTGGTTTCTATAATCGTTCTAACTTCTATGCCCGTCCTTACTGGACACCCAGTAATCCGATTAACGATTATGCGCGGATGTTCTCTTACAATGCCGCAGTTGGATCCCAAGATTATATCAGCTCCAGCTTTATACGCCTGAGCAATATCAGCCTGGCTTACAGTATTCCGAATGAAGTATTGCAGCGCTGGAAGATACAGGGCCTGAAAGTGTATGTTAATGTGGTGAACGCTGCTGTGTTCTCCAAATGGAACTGGTACGATCCCGAAAATCAGGGACCTACTCCCATGACCTACAATTTTGGACTGAATCTGACGCTTTAATCTAACCTTGAAAACGTGTTACTAATGAAAAAGAATAAACTTTATAAATTCCTCACCTGCGTCACGCTGACCGCTGCTGGCATCTTAGTGCTGAGCAGTTGTAAGAAATCATGGCTGAAACCACAGACCTTATCCTCTTACGAGGTGGGCAATACCCTCATCGACGCTCCCAGCTTTAAATCAGCACTTGCCTCGATCAGTAATAATATCCGCCCGGAATGGTATGGCGATGGTACCCCGATTATCAGTGAGCAGCTGTTTTCAGAAGAGTCTGTGGAAGGCACCAATGATAAATCAGGCCCTGCGCAGAATATGGATGTCTCAATCACCCCTTCTGCCCAGTTGAATAACACCGACTATAATAAGATCGGCTGGTTTTTCAGTGTTTTCTACAACAGTATCCGTGCCGCGAATGTGATCATTGCACGGATTCCCAACACCACTATGTCCGACTCACTGAAGAATCTGTTCATGGGACAGGCTTACTTCCACCGGGCTTATGCCTATTACCGCCTGGTACACCAGTTCGGTGATATCCCGGCTACCCAGTCTGTGATCACAACACCCAAAACAGACTATTATTCAGTGAAACGTACAGCCATCCTGAAGCAGATACAAACGGATCTTCAGTTTGCTGTGCAGTATGTACCCTGGAAAATGGATATCGGTGATGTAAACCGGGCAGCCTGTTACCACCTGCTGGCAAAAGTTGATCTGGCATTGGATGATTTCGATGGTGCCATTGCCGCCGCCACGGCAGTCATCAATAGCGGTATTTACAAACTGATGACTTCCCGTTTTGGGGTAGATGCTGCTGTTGCTTCTAAAAATGTGACCTGGGATCTGCACCGTCCTGAGAACAAAGCAGCAGCCAATAATACAGAGGCCCTTTATGTTGTAACAGACCGTACCGGTACACCCGGCGCCTTTGGTGCTACGGCTACCAATACCTACGGCTCTACCCAACTTATGCGCCAGTGCGCACCAGGTTATGCATTGGGTACCATCAGCACACCGGATGGCAAAACCGCATTCCTGAACAATATCATGCCGGGCGATGTATATCCCAATATCATCAATCCGCTGGATAATATGATCCGCTACGGTCGGGGTATCGGTCGCTGCCGTTCTACTCCTTATTATTACAACAATATCTGGACTGATCCCAAAGATCAGCGCCATGACTCTGCTTCCGGTAACTGGGTGTACATGGAGAACATGTATTATAATGGTACCACAGCCAGCACCTATTATGGTAAACACGTGCAGAAATATGCCATTGACGGCGATCCTACCAGCAAATTACTCTGTGCCGATACCCTGCGTGCCTGGTTCCCCTGGCCCAACTACAAAGTGCTGGTCATGCCAGACCTGGAAAACGTGTCCCAGCCCCGTGGCGGCGCTTCCGATATGTATGTTTTCCGCCTCGCAGAAACCTATCTCCTGCGTGCAGAAGCTTATATCTGGAAAGGCGACCCCACCAGCGCTATGGCGGATATCAATGCAGTGCATACCCGTGCAGGCTGTGCTCCCTTTACAGATCCTTCTAAAATTGATATTGATGCATTATTGGATGAAAGGGCAAGAGAACTGTATTTTGAAGAGCCCCGCAAAACAGAGCTGACAAGGATCGCGTATATTTTTGCGCAGACCGGCAAAAGCTACCATGGTAAAACCTATACCCTGGCTAATTTCTCCACCGATAATTTCTGGTATGATCGCGTAATGACTTACAATGTATTCTACCAGAAAAATCTGCCGGTTACCAACTCCGCCGGCTTATTAGGACCTGTGTATAAGATCAGCCCGTTCCACGTACTCTGGCCCATTCCCATCGCAACAATTCAGGCGAATGTAGATGGACATATCAACCAGAATATCGGATATGCCGGCTCTGAAACGAATATTGCTCCGCTGGATCAAATCCCGGCAAAATAAGCTTCCCCAAAGTTTGCTTGTTAATTTTACAACTGAAATGCCATCTGATTCAACGGATGGCATTTCTTTTAACCCGATACCGCGATCAAAAGATTTGTATGAAGACCAGAAAATACAGCCTTATGCTATTTGCTGCCATGACCTTCGTGTGTCATGCAAACGCCCAGCAAAAAAATCCTGCCCTGCTCAAGATTATTGACAGCGCTTTATCCAAGGCCGCCGCACAATATAAATACCTGGCTACCCTGGTACCTGCTGATAAGCTGCCCAAAACCTATTATCCCCTGACAAAAAAATCAGAGTTCAGTAATTCCGGCTGGTGGTGCAGTGGCTTCTACCCGGGCACCCTGCTCTATCTGTACGAATACACGAAAGATACCACTCTGCGTAATGAGGCACAACGCAAAGAAACCCTGCTGGAGAAAGAACAATACAACAAAGGCACCCATGACCTTGGGTTTATGATGTATTGCTCCTTCGGCAACGATACACGTATCCAGCCGGATGCTGCTAAAAATGCGATCCTGCTGAACAGTGCCAAATCATTGTCTACCCGCTTCCACCCGGTTGTTGGCTGCATCCAATCCTGGAACGCTTCCGCCAAGTGGAAATATCCCGTAATCATCGACAATATGATGAATCTAGAACTATTATTCTGGGCAACGAAGTTCAGCGGCGACTCCTCTTTTTATAAAATAGCCGTTACCCATGCCAATACCACCCTGCAAAATCATTTCCGACCCGACAATAGTTCCTACCATGTAGTTAATTATGATCCCGAAACCGGCCAGGTAATCAGTAAGCAAACTGCCCAGGGTTATGCAGACTATTCCGCCTGGGCGCGCGGACAGGCCTGGGGTTTATATGGTTACACAGTGATGTACCGGTCTACCAAAAACAGAACCTACCTGGCTCAGGCTGAAAAAATAGCACGCTATATTTTCAATAATCCGACCCTGCCTGCGGACAAGATTCCTTATTGGGATTATCATTCTCCGGATATACCGGCTACCTATCGCGATGCTTCTGCTGCCGCCATTGCCGCTTCCGCACTGATTGAACTAAGCGGTTATGTGTCCGGGGCCTCCGCTCAGCATTACCTGTCACTTGCCGAACAGATCATCCGCAACCTGTCGAAACCCAACTATACAGCGCCAGTTGGAGAAAATGGCGGGTTTATTTTGAAACACAGTACCGGCAGCCTGCCCGGCAATTCTGAAGTAGATGTACCGCTCACTTATGCAGATTACTATTATGTGGAAGCCATGATGCGGTATCGGAGTTTAAAGAACCGGTAGATATTTGAGGTGAATAGTCAATAGTCAATAAACGGTTTTATTCACCATTGACTATTCATCTTACAACATGGCATTGTTCACGGTTCATTCCCGAACGGGCCGGAAAATCACCGCTTCACCGCAAGCAGCCTGCACCTGTAAATCCCAGTGCGTTTGGGAGCTTACTCGCTGTACCGTTTTCCGGATCCCCCCACTGCCATTGTCTGTATAAATAGTCGCCGAATAATACTTGTCCTTGTCAAGGAAAGATAAATCCATCCCTGTTTGTATAGCCCGGGGGCCACAGACAGTGCCCATGTACCAGTTCTGCCCATTTTTTCGGGCTACCACCATATACCGGCTGATCTCCCCTTTCAGGTGAACTGTTTTGCTCCAGACTGTAGGCACATATTTGAAAAATTCTGTTGCCACCGTATCCGTGTAATAAGCAGGTCGGCCATACCAGAACATGGATTGAAGCGGGCTGTAAAAAACAACAGATAAAGCCAATTGATGCGCCTGGCTTACCTGTAGTTTTTTATCGAGCAGGGTATGATTGAAACTGTCATTCTGAGAACGGAAACAGAAAGTATAGTCCGCTGCGCCTGATAAAAACCTGGTAAAGGGTAAAGTTGTGTTGTGGTATGCATCGGGGTTATTCTCATTCCCGCGCACACCCTCCTGTGTGAGCCAGCCGGGCATTGTCCTGCTCAGGCCGGTAGGTTTATAATTATCGTGTACATCTACAATAAACCCCATATCCTGTGCCTTTCGGACAGCCTGCACCAGCCAGCGAATCCCTTCCCTGCTCAGCCCATCTACAAAACCGAATTTCAGTCCTTTGATGCCCCAGCTTTGATAGAGTGCCAAAGTAGTGTCCATATTGTATTTACGCAAGCCCACATAATTTATATATACAATCAGTCCGATACCCTGCTCTTTACCATATTGTACCACCCTGTGTATATCAATCGCGGGTATGACTTTTCGGGGATCAGAAGCTGGATCGTGTTCCGCAGCATACCCTTTGCCATACCAGCCGGCATCGAACATGATATATTGCAAATGCATTTTCTTGGCAAAGTCAATACAGGAAAGGGCTCCCGCCGTAGTCAAACTCATTTCCCGGATCAATTTGCCTGGCTTCACCCAGTCGTAAGCAATACCTGCCGGTGGGGGATCACAAAGTTTATAGAGTAAATCCGATTGATCGCATAAACCGATTGCTGTCGTTGAAAGGGTTACTGTACGCCAGGGTGACAAAAAATCCTGTGTAAGAGGAACAGAATCTTTTGGAAAGCGGAGTACCAGGGTGGCTGGACGGTCATGGTCAGATACGATCATTGCCTTTGTGTAAGCTATATTCCTGGCTTCATTGATGCAGATAAACTGCTGCGGTGCAGCCAACACTGCCGGAAAATCGGTACCAGCCTCTAAGCTATCGGCAGCAACAGCCCGGATAACGGATTCCGTATGATGCTGGTAAACCTGGTGCTTAGCTGCCAGGTGAAACGCCGTTTTTTCGGCAGTGATCCACCAGTTACCGGATTTGACGGCCGGTATCTCATAACGAAAAGCCAGGCTTTCATTGTAAGCGCGCACCCGCAGCAGCCAGGACATCCCAGATGATTCGGTAAAGGATAAAAGCATCTCGCGGTAATGATTATGGATACTATCCTGTTCGCCATACATCCAGGGAAAGGAGTGATCAGCTTCGGTCTCTTTTAATTTTCTTGCTTGACGGATATGATTCCCCAGGGCCTTGCCCGAGATTTCCAATCCCAGCGCCGACCAGTCAAGCACCTGGGTTCCCTGCCACTGCAATTGGTACATCACTGCCTGCCCTTCATTCACCCGACACGTTATTTTCAACCGGTTATCAGGTGAATGCAATACAAATTGAACCGGTGCTGCGGCCCGCAACTGGCAGTACATAAACAAAATCCATATGGATATAGTGATTCGACGCATCATAAACAGTCAGTTAAGTATGTCAAAGGAAGCAACTCACTAAAAGAGTGGAAAACTTTTAGTAAAATCATGCAGCGTTTTTTACGAAAACGTTTTCTTTGTTTTCGTAAGCCGTACCTTAGAAGCCAATCAATACATCAGCCCCCTTCCACATGAGTAATGTGAATTTAAAACGTTTGGCCCAGGAACTCGGATTATCCATTTCCTCGGTTTCCAAAGCGCTCCGCGATAGCTACGAGATCAGTCCGCAGACGAAGAAGCGGGTATTGGAGATGGCGGAAAAACTGAACTACCAACCCAATCCCTTCGCCAGCAGCCTGCGACGAAAGAAAAGTGCCACGATTGCAGTGGTCATTCCTGAAATTGCCAATAATTTCTTTGCATTGGCGATTGATGGAATTCAATTGATCGCCCAGAAGAAAGGATACCATGTGCTCACTTACCTGACCCATGAAAACTTCAAGAATGAGGAATCCACTATCCGGCACCTGCAAGGAGGAAGGGTGGATGGCGCTGTAATTTCACTTTGCCGGGATACCGCCAGTACCAGGCATCTCGAAGCCTTGAAGGAAACAGGCATCCCGATCGTATTTTTTGACCGTGTACCGGAAAACATGGAATGCCCTACGGTTACCACCGATGACTATGAAAGCGGGTTTAAAGCGACAGAACACCTGATCAAAGCAGGTTGCCGGAAAATTGCCTGTTTCTCGCTGTCCAGCCTGCTGTCGATCACTCATAAAAGAACCCAGGGTTACCTGGATGCATTGAAAAAACATAAACTGAAAGCAGACCCGACCCTGGTACTGGAATGTACCAACGACAATGCTGCCAACCTGCTCCTGATCAAGAAACTGCTATCCCGGAAAGACCGTCCGGACGGTATTTTCTCAACGGTTGAGAAACTGGCCATCTCTACATATTATGTCTGCAATGACATGAAACTGAAAATCCCGCAGCAATTAAAAGTGATCAGTTTTTCCAATCTGCGTACCGCTTCCCTGCTCGCTCCCTCACTGACCACCATTACCCAGCCAGCCTTTGAGATCGGGAAGGAATCTGCCGCCTTATTATTCCGTATGATCGAGAAAAAAACTTTTGGGAATCGTATCGACAAGATCGTTTTGAAAAGCACCCTGATCGAACGAAGCAGTTCGAAATAACATGCAGCATTAGGGTTTAGGCGGGCGTGACGGCAGGATGTCCATCCATACCTGACTGACTTTTTGTTTTTTACCACCGCCAATACGACCCAGGCTCCCGCTGCCGATAGAGATTCCCATGCCACTACCGCCATATCCAAAATTTCCGAAACCAAGTCCGCCACCGATCGATATGCCGCCCCCGCCATTCCGGCGGACATCTTCTCCCGGAATCGTTTCAAGCTGTATTCCTATGGAAAGGGATTTATTCACCCAATGAGCCAAGTCAGTACCTGGCTGAAACGCTGAAAAAGGGATTTTTGCTTCATATACCAGTTCCTGCGAAGCAGAAATGCCGACCGCCAGTTGAATACCTTCCGGGTTCGGCTTCCCATAATCATAATTCTGCGGAGTTTTATCTGCGCCAAAACCAAACAAAGAATAATCCTGTACCGCACTGAGCGCCGCTTTATTGCTTTTTTCCAGTTCCGGATGCTCGTTCAGCAGTCGCGCTCCCTTCCTCACCCGGTTACCTGTTGGGAAACTGATACCTGCAGCACCGGCTGTTTCGGGCACGCCATGCTGGTTGATATACACTGTCAGCCCGCCACGCAGGATGCGCTGCATGGTTGCATTATTTTTTGTCAGGAGCCGGATGTATAATCCCGTTGCATCATTTGTAACGGCATATGCCGCATCCAGTTTATTATCGTAATGAGCCAATGGTCCCTGCCAGTCGGTATTTTCCCCATCGATATACAAGCTGTCCTGCTGAAAAGCGATTCGCTCAGGAGGCTGGTTATTTACAGCCTGACGTGCGGTTCCGCAGGCAGTCAGGAGCAGGGCAAAAGAACAACCGGCGATTAAGAAATGTCTCATAACAGCAAGATGCAAAAGGACCTGGAATTGTATTGATAGTTCCCCGTTAAATTCTTCCCAAACAAAGAAGGGAAGCTCCGGCACTCCCGATACTATTTTGCTTTGGGTTCGA